>NZ_JBEXZD010000054.1:0-50162 GCF_040628575.1 Streptomyces sp. NPDC006393 | reverse complement strand
ACCATTCGGCGAGCGCGGCCACCGTCGGAAGGTCGAAGAGCTTGCGGATGGGTATCTCGATCCCCAGCTCGCCGCGGGCGCGGGTGATCAGCCGGGTGGCGAGCAGGGAGTGCCCGCCGAGCTCGAAGAAGCCGTCGTCGAGACCCACCTTCTCCAGGCCGAGCACTTCGGCGAACAGCTGGGCCAGCGCCTCCTCGCGGGGGGTGCGGGGCGCCCGGAAGGGCGTGGTGGAGGTGAGGTCGGGGGCGGGCAGGGCCTTGAGGTCGAGCTTGCCGTTGGGCGACAGAGGCAGCCGGTCGAGCGGCACATAGGCGGCGGGGACCATGTACTCGGGCAGCCGGTCGGCCAGGTGGTCGCGCAGTGCGTCCGCGTCGGGGATGCTCGCGCCCTCGGCGGGGACGAGGTAGGCGGCCAGGTAGGGGGCCTTGTCGTCGGGGTGCTGGGTGACGACGGCGACCTGGGCGATGTGCGGATGGGCCGTCAGCGCGGCCTCGACCTCGGCGGGTTCGACGCGGTAGCCGCGAATCTTGACCTGGGTGTCGATCCGGCCCAGGTGCTGTATCCGGCCGTCGGGGGTGAGGCCGGCGAGGTCGCCGGTGCGGTACATCCGGGAGCCGGGAGGCCCGTAGGGGTCGGGGACGAAGCGGTCGGCGGTCAGGCCGGGCTGGTTGTGGTAGCCGCGCCCCGCCCCGGCCAGATACAGCTCGCCGGGTGTGTTCGGGGGCAGCAGCGCGAGGCCCGGGCTGAGGATGTACGCCCGCACGCCCGGGAAGGGCTCGCCGATGGGCACACCGTCGGTGTACGGCTCGTCCGGGTCCAGGAGGAAGCCGGTGGCGTAGAACGTCTCGCTGGGCCCGTAGCTGTTGATGACACGGGCCTCGGGCCAGCGTGTGCGCACCCGCTCCGCGAGGACCGGGGTCAGCACCTCGCCGGAGATGTTCAGGGCCGTCGGCCTGATGCGGTCGGCGAGCTGGTCGACGAGTTCGGCGAAGGCCGACGGCACCGAGCAGACGACGTCGACGTCCCAGGAGTCGCGTTCGGCCAGCTCCAGTACGTCGCGCACGATCTCGGCGGTGCCGCCCCTGGTGAGCGCGGCGAACGTCTCGAAGGTGGCGACGTCGAAGCCGAACGAGGCGGCGACGAGGATCCGCAGGCCGGACTCCGCGCCGGCCTGCGCGACCAGGGTGTCCACGGCGTTGACGACGGTGCTCTGGGTGACGCCCACGCCCTTGGGCACCCCGGTGGAACCGGACGTGTAGATGACGTAGGCGAGGTTGCCGGGGCCGGCCTTGGGCCGTGCCGCGGCCTGTCCGGCGGCCGTGGCGTCCGCGGACGTGGCCAGGAGGTCGACGTCGTCGAGGACGAGGACCGGGATGTCCGTGGCGGGGACGAGCCCCCGGGTGCCCGCGTCGGTCAGGATCAGACGGGGCCGGGCGGTGGGCAGCACATGCGGGAGGCGGGCGGCCGCGTAGGCGGGGTCGACGGGCAGATAGGCCCCGCCCGCCTTGAGCACGCCCAGGAGGGCCACGACCATGTCCACGGTGCGCGGCAGGACCACGTTGACCACGGTCTCCGGGCCCACCCCGCGCCGGACCAGCTCGGCCGCGAGGCGCTCGGCGCGGGCGTCCAGCTCGGCGTACGTGAGCGACTCGCCGCCCGCGACCACGGCGGCCTTGTTGGGGGTCCGCGCCACCTGTGCCTCGACGAGCTCGGTGAGCGTGACGTGGCGGGCCCGGGCGGCCGCGTCGTCGAACCGGGCCAGCATCCGCTCGCGCTCGCCCGGCTCCAGGGAGTCGATCTGCGCGATCTTCAGCCCGGGGTCGGCCGCCAGCTGCCGCAGGAAGCGCACCAGACGGGCCGCGTACGTCTCCACCGACTCCCGGTCGAAGACACCCGGCGCGTACTGGATGACGAGCTGGAGGTGCGGGTCGGCCGCCGCCGTCAGACACAGGGCGTAGTGGTTGCCCGCGAACGGGCGCAGGCCGGTGAAGGTGATCCCGCCCGCGGCGTCGCTGGCGTCGCCGAGGCCCTCCCGGTCGACCGGGTACGACTCGAAGACGACCAGCGTGTCGAACAGGGACCGCACCCCGGCGGACTTCTGGATCTCCGCGAGCCCGTGGTAGTGGTGCTCCACCAGGCCGGCCTGCCGGCTCTGAAGCCGGCCCAGGACCTCGGCGACGGTGTCACCGGGCGCGTACCCGACCCTCACCGGAACGGTGTTGATGAACATCCCGACCATCGACTCCACGTCCGCCACCGCGGGCGGGCGCCCTGAGACGGTCGCACCGAACACCACGTCCTGGCGGCCGGTGAGCTGGCCGAGCAGCAGCGCCCAGGCGCCCTGCACCAACGTGTTGACGGTGACGCCCAGTTCGGAGGCGCGCCGGACGAGCTCACGCGCCTCGTCGGCGCCGAGCGCGACCTCCACCTGGTCGCGGCCACCGTCGTCCGCGCTCGCGGAGTCGGGGGCGAGCAGGGCCGGCTCCTCGAACCCTTCCAGTTCGGCCGCCCACGCCCGGGCCGCCTCGTCGTGGTCCTGCCGGGCGAGCCAGGCCAGGAACTCGCCGTAGTCGCGGGGGGCGGGCAGAGCGGCCGGATCGCCGTCGGAGGCGTAGAGCAGCAGCAGGTCCTGCATGAGCAGGGGCGTGGACCAGCCGTCGTAGAGCGCGTGGTGGGCGGTCAGCACGAGTTCGGGCCGCTCGGGGTCGAGGACCGCCAGGGCCAGCCGGATCAGCGGAGGGTGGTCCGCGTCGAAGTAGGTCGTCCGGTCCTCGGCGAGGAACCGCTCGAACGTCTCGGTGCGCTCGGCCTCGTCGAGCGCGGTCAGGTCCAGGTGCCGCCAGGGCAGGGTCACCGACTGAGGTACCACCTGGACGAGATCGCCGTCCGCGCGGTCGATGAACGCCGCGCGCAGGACGGGATGGCGGTCGAGCAGTGCCTGTCCGGCCCGGTGCATCCGCTCCGGGTCGACCGTGCCGGAGAGGTGGAACACCAGCTGGATGTGGTACGGGTCGAACTCCGCCCCGGCCAGCTTCGCCTGGAAGAGGATCCCGGACTGTGCCGGGGTCGCCGGCCATATCGTGGCCAGTCTGCCGAAGCGGTCCTCCCAGGTGTCGATCTCGTTCTGGGAGACCTTGACCAGTGGTGCGTCGCTCGGGGTCGGTCCGCCGGCGCCGGGGGTGGTGGCGTGCCGGGCCAGGGCGGTCAGCGCCTGGACCCACAGGCCGGCCAGTTCGGTGACCTCCTCGCGGGTGAGGACACCGGTGGGGAAGCCGAAGTAGGCCGTCAGTTCGTCCCCGTGACCGGTGTCGGTGGCGACCGCGTTGATCTCCAGTGCGGACAGCACCGGCATGTCCGCGTCCGGTGCGGCGATCAGATCCTGGTGGCTGGTGTCCGGGGCCCAGCCAAGGCCCCGCAGTTCTTCGGGCAGGTCGGCGCCGGAGGCCTTGCCCAGGTAGTTGAAGCCGATCTGCGGCCGGCGCCGCCCGGACAGGGCGGGAGCCGTGTCGGGGTTGAGGTGGCGCAGCAGGCCGTAGCCGATGCCGTGGTCCGGCACCGCCCGCAGCTGTTCCTTGACGGCCTTGACCGCCTTTCCGGCGGCCCGGCCGCCGGCGAACGCGTCGCTCATGTCGACGCCGGTCACATCGAGGCGGACCGGGTACATGGCGGTGAACCAGCCGAGAGTGCTCGACAGGTCCGCGCCGGGGATCAGGTGCTCCTCGCGGCCGTGGCCCTCCAGCCGGACGAGGGTGGAGGAGGCGGATTCACCACGGGTTCGGCGCCAGCGGGCCAGGGCCAGGGCGAGGCCGGTCAGGAGTCCGTCGTCGACTCCGCCGCGGAAGACCGTCGGCAGCGTGTTCAGCAGGGCTTCGGTGACATCGGCCGGGACCTGGACGCGGACGGTGTCCACGGTGGCGGTGATGTCCCGCGCGGGGTCCAGCTCGCGTGCTCCCAGGACCGGCTCGTCGCCGGACAGGATCTCCTGCCAGACGGGCAGTTCCGCCACCCGCTTCGGGGTGGCCGCCTCCTCGGCCAGGGCGTGCGTCCAGCGGCGCAGTGAGGTGCCCCCGGCAGCCGGTTCGGTCCGCTGCCAGGCGGAGACCAGGTCGGGCAGCAGGATCCGCCAGGAGACGCCGTCGACGACCAGGTGGTGCAGCACGATCAGCAGCCGGTTCGTCTCCGTCGCGGAGGTGAACCACACGAACTGCGCCATCACCCCCGCGTCCGGGTCCAGCCGGTCCGCGGCAGCGTCCAGTTCGGCCTGCACGTCCACCCCGTAGGGGACCTGCCACAGCAGCGCGTCGGCGTCCACGCTGCCCACCGGCTCCATGCGCAGGCCCGGGTCGGTCCGGTCGAGCCGGGAGCGCAGCACATCGTGGCGGTCCACGACCGCCTGCAACGTGGCCACCAGCCCCGCACGGTCGATGCCCTCGGGCAGGGTCAGCAGCGCCGACATGCAGAACCGGCCGATCCCGCCGCCCAGGGCGAGGACGTGCGCGGCGGTCGGCGGCAGCGGAGCCCAGCCCACCCCGCCACCGGGCAGCTCGGCCAGTACGACGCGTTCCTCATCGCTGCGGTCCTGGACCAGTTCGGCGAGCCGGGCGACCGTGCGGTGCTCGAAGACCTCCCGGGTGCTGACCAGTACGCCGCGGGTCTTGGCCCGCGCCACGACCTGGATGGAGCGGATGCTGTCGCCGCCGGAGGCGAAGAAGTCGTCGTCGATGCCCACCTGGCCGGCACCGAGCACATCGGCGTAGACCTCGGCCAGGATCCGCTCGGTGTCGCCTCGCGGGGCCCGGTACTCGGCGCCGGTGAACTCCGGCTCGGGCAGCGCGGCCCGGTCCAGCTTCCCGTTCGCGGTCAACGGCAGCCGGTCCAGGACCACCAGGTGCGCGGGGACCATGTAGTCCGGCAGCCGCCTGGCCGCGTACCGTCGCAGATCCGCCACCGACACAGTGGCGTCGATGGCCACATCGCCGTCCGCGGCGCCGGCGCCCGCCTGCGCCACATAGCCGACGAGCCGTTTGGTGCCGGTGTGGTCCTCGCACACCGTGACCACGGCCCGGCTGACCGCGGGGTGCTGGGCGAGGACCGTTTCGATCTCGGTCGGCTCGACCCGGATACCGTTCACCTTGACCTGGCTGTCGGCCCGCCCCGCATACCTCAGCCGGCCGTCCGCGTCCCACTGGGCCAGGTCACCGGTGCGGTACATCCGCGTGCCGGGAGGGCCGAAGGGACAGGCGACGAACCGCTCCGCGGTGGCGGCGCCGTTCCTGTGGTAGCCACGGGCGACCAGCCCGGCCACGTACAGCTCACCGATCACACCCGGCGCCACCGGCGCCAGCTCCGGACCCAGCACGTGGGCGCGCATGTTCGCCAGCGGCCCTCCGACCGGCACCGCGCCGGTCCCGGCCCACTCCCGCGGAACGGTGAAGGCCGAGGCGTAGAAACTCTCCGTCTGGCCGTAGGCGTTCATGACACGCGTCCCGGGCAGGGTCTCGTGCACCCTGCGGACCAGGTCCGAGGAGAGCGCCTCACCGGCGAGGACCACCGTCTCCACCTCGAGTGCGAGACCGCCCCCGCCGTCGGTGGCGATCTGGTCCAGCAGCGCGGAGAACACCGTCGGCACAGCGCTGATCGTGGTACCCGACCAGCCACCACGTTCGGCGAGTTCCAGCACGTCACGGACGATCTCGACACTCGCCCCACTGGTCAGCGCGGTGAAGATCTCGAACACGGAGACGTCGAAGTTCACCGAGGTCGCGGCGAGCATCCGGGAGCCTGCCCCGACATGGGTCCGCCGGCGCAGGTCCTGCACGCCGTTGACGACGCTGCGGTGGGTGACGGCCACGCCCTTGGGGGTTCCGGTCGAGCCGGAGGTGAACATCACGTAGGCGAGGTCGTCCGGCCCGATACGGACGTCCGGGGCTTCGCGAGCGGGGCCTTCGAGACTCAGGTCGTCGAGGTGAAGCACCCGCTGCCGGCACTTCGCCACCGTGGCCGCCGTCGCGTAGTCGGTCAGTACCAGTGCCGGGTCGGCCGTGTCGAGCAGGAGGTCGACGCGCGCGGACGGGTAGCCGGGATCGATCGGCAGATAGGCGCCGCCCGCCTCGAGCACCGCCAGCAGCGCCACCACCAGGTCCGCCGACCGCGGCAGCGCCACCGCCACCAGCACATCCGGGCCCACCCCGCGGTCCCGCAGCACCGCCGCCAGCCGGCCCGCACGCGCCTCCAACTCCCCGTACGACAGCACGGTCTCCCCGCACACCACCGCCGCGGCATCCGGTGTGCGCGCCGCCTGCGCGGCCACCAGCTCCACCACCGTCGCCCCGTCGACCGGTGCCGCCGTCTCGTTCAGCCCGGCCAGCCGGTCCCGCTCACCCTCGGTGAGCACGTCCAGCCCGCTCAGCCGCGTCCCCGGGTCGGCGACCACCTGCCGCAGCACCCGCACGAAGCGCTCCACCAGACCCTCGGCCGTGGCATGGTCGAACAGCTCCGTCGCGTACTCCAGGCGCCCGTAGGCGCGCCCGGACGGGTCCGGGACGATGTTGAAGAACAGGTCGAACTTCGACGTCTGCGTGCCCATCGGGACGGGCGTGACGCGCAAGCCCGGCACCTCGATCTCCGACCACGCGAACTGCCAGGCCAGCATCACCTGGAACAGCGGGTTGTAAGCGGTGGTGCGCTCCGGATTGAGCAGCTCCACCAGATGCTCGAAGGGGATGTCCTGGTTGTCGTAGGCGCCGAGAGCCCGCTCCCGCACCTGCCGCAGCAGATC
Organism: Streptomyces sp. NPDC006393; assembly: GCF_040628575.1. NCBI lineage: Bacteria > Bacillati > Actinomycetota > Actinomycetes > Kitasatosporales > Streptomycetaceae > Streptomyces > Streptomyces sp. NPDC006393. The sequence goes on along the minus strand of NZ_JBEXZD010000054.1, from coordinate 43,384 downwards.
ACCGAACGTCGGGTTGCCCGACAGGTCGACGCGCAGCACCCAGGTGTTGGCGAAGAACCCGATCAGGTCCTCCAACTGCTCATCGGGGCGCCCCTCGATCGGACTGCCGATCGTCAGATCGTTGCCGGCGCCCAGATGGTGCAGCAGCACCGCGAGCACCGCCTGGGCGACCATCGGAGCGGTGGCGCCGTGGTCCGCGGCCAGCTTCCCGATCCCGGCCACCACCTCCGCGTCCAGCTCCAGGTCGACATGGCCGCCGTCATGCGTGGCCGAGGTCGGCCGCGGCCGGTCCAGCGGCAGCTGCACCGGCTGCGGCACGCCGGCCAACTCCTCGCGCCAGTACGCCAGTTGCTCCGCCGCGACGCTGTCCGGGTCGTCCTCCTCCCCCAGCATCTGCCGCTGCCACACCGTGTAGTCCTTGTACTGCACCGCCAGCGGCTCCCACTGCGGCGCAGCCCCCCGCACCCGCGCCCCGTACGCCGCCAGCAGATCCCGCATGAACGGCGCCATCGACGCCCCGTCCGCGGCCACGTGATGGAACACGAACACCACCACGTGCTCCTGCGGGGAGACGCGGAAGGCAGTGGCCCGCAACGGCAGGTCCGCATCCAGCTCGAACCCCGCGCCCACCACCTCGCGCAGCGCCGCATCCACCGCGTCCGCGGCCACGTCCACCACCCGGAACGGCACCCGGGCCTCAACCGGCGGCAGGATCCGCTGCTCCGGCGTCCCGTCCTCCCGCTCCACGAGCAGGGTCCGCAGGCTCTCGTGCCGGGTGACCACGTCCGTCACCGCCGCGGCCAGCGCCGCCGTGTCCAGCGGCCCCTCCAGGCGCAGCACGAACGGGATGTTGTACGTCGCGGACGGCCCCTCCAGACGATGGAGGAACCACAGCCGACGCTGAGCGAAGGACAACGGGATCATCGTGCTACTCCTCAACGTTCATCTGTCGCAGCCGAAGGCGGTTCGACTTGGCCGACTTCTCGATCCGGCCCGCCAGCTCGGCGACGGTCGGACTGCGGAACACCGTCGTGACCTTCACATCGACGCCGAGCTCGTTGCGTATGCGGCCGACCAGCCGGGTGGCCAGCAGCGAATGCCCGCCGTTGTCGAAGAAGTCGACGTCGATGCCGACCTCCTCCGCCCCGAGCAGCTCGGCGAACAGCCGGCACAGGACTTCCTCGTGGTGATTGCGCGGGCCCCGTCCGGTCGCGACCGCGGCGCGGTCCGGTGCGGGCAGCGCGTTGCGGTCGAGCTTCCCGCTGGGCGTCTTGGGGAACTCGGCGAGCGGCACGATCGCCGAGGGGACCATGTACTCCGGAAGGTGCTCCCGGGCCAGGTCCGTCAGGGCCGTGATGTCCAGCTCGGCCGGGTCCGCCGTGCCGCCGCCCGGCACCACGTAGGCGACCAGCCGCTGATCGTCGGCACGGTCCTCGCGCACCAGGGCCACCGCGCTGTCGACATCCGGGTGCGCGGTCAGTGCCTGCTCGATCTCGCCGAGCTCGATGCGGAAGCCGCGGATCTTGACCTGGAAGTCGGAGCGGCCGATGTACTCCACCTGGCCGTCCTCGTTCCACCGCACGACATCACCGGTGCGGTACATCCGGGTCCCCGGCGCGCCGAACGGGCAGGCCACGAAGCGGCTCGCGGTCAGACCGGTCTGCCCCAGGTAGCCCCTGGCCAGCTGGACACCGGCGAGGTACAGCTCACCGGTGACCCCGGGCGGGACCGGGCGCAGCGCCGCGTCCAGCACATACACCTGGGTGTTCCACACGGGTGTGCCGATCGGCAGCCGGTCCGCGCCCGGCACGTGCTGCCACGCCGTGACCTCCACCGACGCCTCGGTGGGCCCGTAGAGATTGTTCGCGGTGCAGCCCGGCAGCAGTTCGACGAACCGGTTGGCCAGCGCGGCCGGGAACGCCTCGCCCGCGACCTCGATCCAGCGCAGGCTGGTGCACTCCTTGGCCGACGGCTCGGTGACGAACGCCTCCAGCAGCGACGGCACGAAGTCCGCACCGGTCACCCGCTCCCGCCGTATCAGCTCCGCCAGGTAGGCCGGATCGCGCCGCCCGTCCGGACGCGCGATGACCACGGCCGCGCCCACCAGCAGCGGCGCGAACAGCTCCGGCACCGAGACATCGAAACTCGCCGTCGTGCTCAGCAGCACCCGGTCCTCGACCGTGACGTCGAAGTGCGCCAGACCCCACTTCAGCCGGTTCATGATCGACCGGTGCGCCACCGGCACACCCTTCGGGCCACCGGTGGAGCCGGAGGTGTAGATGACGTAGGCGGCGTTGTCCGGTGACAGCTCCCGCTCGGGGTCCGTCTCCGGGTATCCGGACACGTCCGGCAGCACCCCGTCCAGCAGCAGCAGCGGCTGCGCGCTGTCCAGCACGTGCCGCACCCGGTCCTCGGGCAGCTCCGGGTCCAGGGGCACATAGGCCGCACCCGCCTTGACCACCGCGTAGACCGCCACCAGCAGATCCACCGAGCGCGGGATCTTCACCGCGACCAGCTTCTCGGGCCCCGCCCCCTGTTCGACCAGCCAGTGCGCCAGGCGGTTCGCCCGACGGTTGAACTCCCCGTACGTCAGCCTCTCCTGCTCGCCGATCAGCGCGACCGCGTCCGGGGTCCGCTCCACCTGCGCCTCGAACGCCTCCGGCAGGGTCCCCGCGGCCACCGGGTGCGCGGTGTCGTTGACCCGCCGCACCAGCCGGTCCCGCTCGTCCTCCGCCAGCACCTCCACGGCACCGACCGGCGCCGACGGGTCGGCGAGCACCTGGTCGAGGACCCGGACCAGCCGGGCGGCGATCATCTCGGCCGCCTCGCGGTCGAAGAGGTTCCTCTGGTAGTCGAGGGAGAGCCGCAGGTAGGGGTCGGAGGAGTTGAGGGTGAGCGGGTAGTGCGAGCCCGCGAACGGGCGGATGGCGTCGATGGTGAAGCCCGCCGAGTCGTTGGCCTCGACGATGCCCTCGCGGTCGATCGGGTAGTTCTCGAACACGACGATCGTGTCGAACAGGGCGGGCAGGCCGGTGCCTCGCTGGATGTCGGCCAGGCCGTAGTAATGGTGGTCGAGCAGGGTGATCTGCCGGTTCTGCAGATCGGTGATGACATCGCCCACCCGGTGGTCCGGCCGGCACAGCGCCCTGGTCGGCAGGGTGTTGATGAACAGGCCGACCATCTCGTCGCTGCCCACCAGGTCCGCCGGGCGGCCGTTGACGGCGGCGCCGAAGACCACGTCCTGCTGCCCGGTCAGCTTCGAGAGCAGGATCGCCCACGCGCCTTGCAGCAGGGTGTTCAGCGTGACCCCGAGTTCCGCGGCGCGCCGGGCGAGCTCCCGCCCCTTGTCGATCGACAGCGGCACCTCGACCCGTCCGAGGGAGGACGCCTCCCCCTTGGACGGCATGCCCGCGGCCACGAGGGTCGGCTCGTCGAAGCCGTCGAGCTCGGCCTTCCACCGGGCGGCCGACGCGTCCCGGTCCTGCCGGTTCAGCCAGGCCAGGTAGTCGCCGTAGGAGCGGACCGGAGCGAGCTCGCCGGTCCCCGCGTACAGCCGGATCAGGTCCGTGATCACCAACGGCGACGACCAGCCGTCGAACAGGGTGTGGTGCGCCGTGAGGATGAGCTTCGCCTGCCGCGGCCCGCAGGTGAGCAGGGCCAGACGGAGCAACGGCGGCCGGGCCGGGTCGAGCTGCTCGGCCCGGTCGTCGGCGAGGGCCGCCCGGAGCGCCGCCTCCTGCTCGGCCTCGCTGCGACCGGTCAGATCGATGTGCCGCCAGGGCAGGGCCACGTGCTCCGCCACGACCTGCACCGGATCGCCGTCGGCCGTGGTGAGGAACGCGGAGCGCAGGTTCGGGTGGCGCCGGAGCAGTGCCTGCCCGGCCGCCCGTACGCGCTCCGGGTCCACGGGCCCCGACAGGTGCAGGACGAACTGCATGTGGTAGACGTCGAAGGTGCCGTCGGCGAGCGCCGCCTGGAACTGGATGCCGGACTGGCCCGGGGCCTGCGGCCACACCTCGACCAGCCGGCCGTAGCGCTCCTCCCAGGTCTCGATGTCGTCCTGGCGCACCGTGACCAGCGGGGCGTCCGAGGGGGTGAGCCCGCCGATCCGCGGGCGTGCGGCGTGCGCGGCCATGCCGTGCAGCACCTCGACCCACAGCTCGGCCAGTTCGGTGGTCCGCTCGCGGGACAGCACCCCGGTCGGGAACATGAAGGCGGCCTGCAACCGCGTGCCGTCGGCGGTGTCCGTGGCGACCGAGCTGACCTCCAGGACGGACAGCGCGGGCAGGTCCGGGTCGGGCTCCGCGATCAGCTCGGCGGACCAGGGCGCCGGTCCCCAGCCGTCCGTGCGCAGGTGCTCGGGCACGTCGGCGTCGGAGATCCGGCCGAGGTAGTTGAACCCGATCTGCGGTGCCGGGAGGTCGGCGAGCTGTTCGGCGGTCTCCGGGTTCAGGTGGCGCAGCAGCGCGTATCCCAGGCCCTTGTCCGGGATCTCGCGCAGCTGCTCCTTGACCAGCTTGATCGCTCTCCCGGCCGCGGGGCCGCCGGCCAGCACCTCGGCCAGGTCCACTCCGCGGACGTCGACCCGGGCCGGGTACATGGTGGTGAACCATCCGACGGTCCGGGAGAGGTCGGCGCCGGGGACGGCGTCCTCCTCGCGGCCGTGCCCCTCCAGGCGGACCAGGGTCGGACCGTCCGCGTCGCGCCACCGGTTCACCGCCAGGGCGAGCGCGGCGAGCAGCACGTCGGTACCGGTGCCCTGGAACGCCGCGGGGAGCCTGGTCAGCACCGCCTCGGTGACGTCGGCGGGCAGCTGCACCCGCACGGTGTCGACCGTGGACCACACATCCACCGCCGGGTCGAACGCCCGTGTGCCCAGCGGCGGGTTCGGCGCTTCGAGCAGGTCCCGCCAGTACGCCAGTTCCGCTTCCCGGTCCTCGGAGAGCGCCTCGTCCTGGAGCGCCGCCGCCCAGCGGCGGGCGGAGGTGCCGACCGCGGGCAGCTCGGGGGCCCGGCCGGAGCGGATCCGCTGCCACGCCTCGGCGAGGTCCGACATCAGGATCCGCCAGGAGACCCCGTCGACCACCAGGTGGTGCAGCACCACGAGCAGCCGGCCCGCGCCCGACGGCGGAGCGAACCAGACGAAGTCCGCCACGGTGCCGGCTTCCGGGTCGAGCCGGCCGACCGCGTCGTACAGCTCCGCCTTCGCCGCCGCCAGTGAGGCCGGCTCGTCCCAGCGGCCGTCGCAGTCGACCCGGCGGACCAGGTCCGCCGCCCGCACGGTGCCCTGCTCGCGTACGACGAGGGAGGGCTCGTCGCCGCGGACCAGCCGCGCGCGCAGCAGGTCGTGCCGGTCGAGCACCGCGTCCAGTGTCGCGGCGAGGCCGTCCGCGTCGATGCCCGCGGGCAGTTCGAGGACCATCGACATGGCGAACCGGTTCGTCCCGCCGCCGTGCTCGAACACCTGCCGTGCCACCGGCGGCAGCGGCATCGGGCCGACGCCGCCGCCGTCGAGCTCGGCGAGCACGGGCACCCGGTCCTGGCGGGCGGAGGCCGCTTCGGCGAGGCGGGCGGCCGTTCGGCACTCGAAGATCTCCCGTGTGGACAGCTCCAGGCCCCGCGCGCGGGCCCGCGCCACCACCTGGATCGACCGCAGGCTGTCGCCGCCCACCGCGAAGAAGTCGTCGTCGACGCCGACCCGGTCCACGCCGAGCACGTCCGCGTACGCCGCGGTGATGATCACCTCGGCCTCGGTGCGCGGCTCCCGGTAGGCCTCGCCGAGGAACTCCGGTTCGGGCAGGGCCGAGCGGTCCAGCTTGCCGGTCGGGCCGAGCGGCAGCCGGCCGAGGGCCACGAAGGCCGACGGCACCATGTAGTCGGGCAGCCGCGCGGCGACGAACGTGCGCAGCTCGGCGGCCGAGGCTCCGGCCAGTACGTCCACGTCGCCGATGCCGCCGGCGCCGTCGTCACCGACGGCTCCCTCGCCGGTGTGCACCACGTACGCGACGAGCCGGCGCCCGCCCGAGGGCACCTCCCGGCTGATGACGACCGCCTCGCTGATGCCGGCGTGTGCGGTGATCGCGGCCTCGACCTCGGCCGTCTCGATGCGGAAGCCGCGCACCTTCACCTGGCCGTCGTCGCGGCCGACGCACTCCAGCTCGCCCCGCGCGTTCCAGCGGGCCAGGTCGCCGGTGCGGTACATCCGCTCGCCGGGGGGGCCGAAGGGGCCGGCCACATAGCGTTCGGCGGTCAGGCCCGGGCGGCCGTGGTAGCCGCGGCCCAGGCAGGTGCCGGCCACGTACAGCTCACCGATCACGCCCTGCGGCACCGGGGCGAGTCCGGGGCCGAGGACGTAGGCCCGCATGTTCCCCAGCGCGGTGCCGATGGGCGCGACGTCGCCGTCCGCCCACTCCCCGGACGCCGCGAGGGAGAACGTGGTGGCGTAGAAACTCTCGCTCTGCCCGTAGGAGTTCACGATCTGCACACCGGGCAGGGCCTCGCGCACCTGCCGCACCAGCCGCCCCGGGAGCACGTCGCCCGCGAACACGACCGTGCGCACGTTCGGCGCCTTGTGGAGGTGTTCCACCAGTTCCCCGAGGACCGAGGGGACCCCGCTGATCACATGGCCGTCCCAGCCGTCCCGCTCGCCGAGCGCCAGCGCGTTCGCCACCACCTCGGCCGTGCCGCCGGTGGTCAGGGTGGTCAGCAGCTCGAAGACGGAGACGTCGAAGTTGACCGAGGTGCCGGCCAGCATCCGCCACCCGGGCGGCGCGTCGAGGACGCGCACCAGCTCCCGCACCCCGTCGACGACGCCCCGGTGGGTGATCGAGGCGCCCTTCGGCTTGCCGGTGGAGCCGGAGGTGTACATCACGTACGCCAGGTTGTCCGGGCCGAGCGGCGAGATCCGGTCCGTGTCGGCCGGCGCCCCGGCGGGCGGTTCCCATTCCGCGCGGTGGTCGAGGTTGACGCACGTCATGTCGCTCCGCGGCAGGGCCTGCCAGGTGGCGGTGTCGGTGACCGCGAACCGCGGGGCCGCCTCGGACAGCACGCTCTCCGCGCGCCCGCCGAGGTACTGCGGGTCCAACGGCACGTATCCGGCACCGGACTTGAGGATCCCGAGCAGGCCGGCCACCAGGTCCTCCGTGCGCGGCAGCGCGAGGACCACCAGGTCCTCCGGCCCGGCGCCGCGCCGGATGAGCTCCCAGGCGACGCCGTTCGCCCGGTCGTCGAGCTCCCGGTAGGTCAGCGTCCGCTCGTCGCACACGATCGCCGGGGCATCGGGCGTCCTTTCCACCTGGCTCTCGAACAGCTCCGGGACCGTCGGCCCGCAAGCCCGCGCGGCACCGCCGTCGGACCGGGTGAGCAGCAGGTCCCGCTCGGCCGCGTCGAGCACGTCGACGGTGCCGATCGCGCGCTCCGGCTCGGCCGTGAGCCGGCCCAGTACGCGGACGAACCGCCGGGCGACGGTCTCGGCCGTGTCCCGGTCGAACAGGCTGGTGGAGTACTCCAGACGGCACTCCGCCCCGCCCGAGCTGTTCGGCAGCAGGTCGAAGAACAGGTCGAACTTGGCCGTCCCGGTCTCCAGCCGCTCGGTCCGGACGCCCAGACCGGGCAGTTCCAGGGGCGGCACCGGAGGCTGCCAGGAGAGCATGACCTGGAAGAACGGGTTGTAGGCGGTGGACCGGTCCGGGTTGAGCAGTTCCACCAGCCGCTCGAAGGGCATGTCCTGGTTGTCGTACGCGGCGAGGGACCTCTCCCGCACCCGCTCCAGCAGTCGGCGGAAGGTCGGGTTCCCCGACAGGTCCACCCGCAGGACCCAGGTGTTGACGAAGAACCCGACGAGGTCGCGCAGCTCCTCGTCGGTGCGGTCCGTGATGGGCGCGCCGATGGGCACGTCGTCACCGCATCCCAGGTGGTACAGGAGCACCGCGAGCGCCGAGTGCATGACCATCGACACCGTGGTGTCCGCCTCCGCGGCCAGCTTCTCCACGGCCGCGAGCAGGTCCGGGCCGATCGAGAACGGGACCCGGTCACCCTCGGGGCTCATCACCCTCGGGCGCGGGCGGTCCGTCGGCAGGGCCAGCGGCTGCGGCAGATCGGCCAGCGTCTCGCGCCAGTACGCCAGTTGGCGGGCCGACACGCTGTCCGGGTCGGACTCGTCACCGAGCACGTCCCGCTGCCACAGCGTGTAGTCCGCGTACTGCACCGGCAGCGGCTCCCAGTCCGGGGCCCCGCCCTGGCTGCGGGCCGCGTAGGCCGTGGTGAGGTCGCGGAACAGCGGCCCGAAGGACTCCCCGTCCACGGCGATGTGGTGGGCCACGACGACGAGGGTGTGCTCGCGCGGCCCGCACCGCACCAGCCGGGCGCGGATCGGCGCGTCGGCGGCCAGGTCGAAGGTGCGGGTGGCCACCTCGTCGACCGCCGCCGCCCGCTCCTCCTCCGTGACCTCGACGACCGGCAGGTCGAACGGCTGCTCCCCGGACGCCAGCACCCGCTGGTGCGGAACGCCGTCGCCGTCCTCGACGATCACCGTGCGCAGGACCTCGTGCCTGTCGACGACGTCGCGGAGCGCCGCCCGAAGCGCCCCCACGTCCAGCTCACCGGTCAGCCGCAGGGCGAAAGCGCCGTTGTAGGTCGGCGACGGGCCTTCGAACCGGTCCACGAACCACAGCCGGCGCTGCGCGAACGACAACGGGATCATTGTTTCTCCAAATCGGCGGAACCAGGAGGGAGCAACTCGTCACTCAGCTGAGGTCGAGCAGGTCCAGGAGTTCGTCGTTGTAGAAGTCGTCGATGGAGCAGGCCCCCGACAGCGTGGAGAAGTACCGGTCGATGTGCTCCTGGTGTCCGACCAGCATCCGCAGCATGTCGACCCGCCCCTCGGGCTTCAGCTCGGCCACATTGAGCGCGCCCTGGTAGTGGCTGAGGGCTTCGCCGCTGAGGTCGTTCTCGTAGCGCTTCAGCGCCGTCCCGAGCGCGGCGTCGTCGTGCAGCCCCTGCCCGATGTGGTCGGTGAGCGACTGGGCCTGGACGAAGGCCTCGGTGATGCCGCGGGCGGTGATGGAGTCCTTGTGGTTCACCGCGTCGCCGACCAGCACCCACCCGGGCCCGTGGGCCTTGCGGAAGTAGTTCTCCTGGTGGCCCGTGCCGTAGAGCTGCTCCACGCGCTCGCCCGCTTGCATCCGCTCGTACAACTCGGGCGCCGTGGTGCGGAAGGAGTCCAGGTAGAAGGGTTCCACTCCCTTGCGGACGTCGTTGTACAGGTCCTGCGGGAAGTAGGTCATGAGCAGGGTGAGGTCGTCGTTGGTGGGGATGACACCGATCCAGCGACCCGGCCGCTCGTACAGCTCGAAGTGCGAGGGGACCCCGGACCAGTAGCTGTAGTAGGTGCAGCTGACCCGCGGGTGCTCGAGGACGTTCGGCGCGCCGACCTTGCGGGCCACCAGCGAGCGCATGCCGTCCGCGCCGACGACGAGGCGCGCCCGGTCCGTCGTCTCGGTGCCGCCGGGCGTCGTGTACCGCACGCCGACGACCCGGTCGTCCTCCCACACCAGGTCCTTGACCGCACAGCCCTCCCGGAACTCCACGCCGGACTCCACGGCGCCTTCGGCGAGGACCGGGTCGAGCACATACCGCCTCGGCGCGTACGTGTACCGCAGGCCGTCGACCGGCAGGGAGAAGCCCTCGATGCGGACACCGGGGCCCTGGTAGCTCTGGAGCGTGATCGGCCGGCAGCCCGCGTCGCGGAGCTTGTCGAGCAGCCCCCACCGGTGGAGCAGACCCATGCCCTGCATGTGGATGTAGTGCGAGGACAGCGTGTCCTGCGGGAACCGCGCTTTCTCCAGGAGGAGGACTCGGTATCCCTGCTGCGCGAACAGCATGGCCGTCGGCGAGCCCGCGCAACGGGCACCGATGACAATCACGTCGTACATGGCGCGCCTCTCTTACCAGGTAGTTTTTTGGACGCAACGCGGCTGCGGCCGGAAAACCCCTTCGGGGTTCGGCGCGTTATCGGCGCAGCGAACCCAGGGATTCGATGTACGCGGAGATCGACGCCACCGTCGGGTTGAGGAACATCTGGTCCATGGGGACCTCGACGCCCAGCTCCTCCATGAAGGCGCCCTGGATTTTGACCATGATCACGGACTGGCCGCCCAGGGCGAAGAAATCGTCGTCGGCCGCTATGTCGTCGCGGTTCAGTTCCCGGCACCAGATGGCGCGCACGCTGTCGGCAGTCATCACAGTCCTCTGTTCTTGAGGGCGTCGACCAGCGCCGCGCGGTCGACTTTCCCGTGCGGGCTCAACGGAATGCGGGGGATGTTCACGAACCTGGCCGGCACCATGTTCCGCGGCAGTGTCCGAAGAAGGCCGGTGCGCACCTCGTCCTCGGCGAGATCGCCCGACGCCGGGACGACGAACGCGGTCAGTTCGGCCTCGCCGGCGTCGGTGTACGTGACCGCCACGGCGGCCTCCCGGACCCCGGCCAGCCGGCCGAGGGCGCGCTCGATGTCGGCGGGGTCGATGCGCATGCCCCGCACCTTCACCTGGGCGTCCATCCGGCCGGCGACGACGAGTTCGCCGGCCTCGGTGACACGGCCGCGGTCGCCCGTGCGGTACAGCCTGAGCGGGGCGCCGTCGACCTCGATCGTCGTGAACTTCGCGTTCTCGGGGCCCGCGGCGCCCAGATAGCCGGCGCCGACGCCTGCCCCGGAGATGCAGATCTCGCCGTACTCCCCCGCCCCGACCCCGCGGAGCCGCTCGTCGAGGACGTGGATGCCGGTGTTGTAGGCCGGCCTGCCGACCGGTGCGATGTCGTGGTCGCCGCGCCAGTAGCCGGCGAGGTCGTACGACGTCGCCACGTCCGTGCACTCGGCGACGCCGTACTGGTGCAGGAGGGTGCACGTGTTGCCCTCGCGCCGCGCCCACTGCGCGAGCCGTTCGGTCTTCAGCGGCTCCCCGCCGAAGAGCACGTAGTCGAGGCGGGTGAGCGCGTCGCCGCCGCGTGCGGTCTCCCAGTCCACCAGCAGGTACAGCGTGCTGGAGGCGCAGTGCACCACGCGGATGTCGTGCTCGGTCAGGATCCGGTAGGCCATCATGGCGTCGAAGTTGCGGCTCGCCATCAGGTACTGGGTGGCGCCGCAGAACAGCGGTGTCATCAGGGCGCGCTGGGACAGGTCGAACCCGAACGCGCTGACGACCAGGTTGTTCGACCGGCTGTGCAGGCCGTACTCCAGCTTCAGCCAGTTCATCAGGTTGAACCAGCCCTCGTGCCGCACCGCGGTCAGCTTCGGCGTGCCGGTCGAGCCGGACGTGAAGACGGCGTAGCAGATGTCGTCCCCGGTGACGGGGACACCGGGGGCGGTCGACGGGAGACCCGCCAGGTGGCCGGAGAGCTGTTCGAGGTCGATGACGTCGACGGCCGCCGACTCGACCATCCCGGCCGTCGCCGGGGAGGCCACGATCAGGGCGAGACCGGGGACCTGGCCCAGCAGCAGCTGGAGCCTGGCCGCCGGGTAGGCGGGGTCGAACGGGACGTAGGCCGCGCCCGCCTTCAGCGTGCCGAGTATGGCGACGAGCATGTCGATCGAGTAGTCGAGGCAGACGCCGACCTTCGCACCCCGGCCGTGTCCGCGCGCGGCGAGGAAGTGCGCGAACCGGTTCGCCCTCACGTCCAGCTCCGCGTACGTCACCTGCCGGCCGGCCCAGGAGACGGCGACGGCGTCGGGAGCGGCCTGGGCGTTCGCCTCGAACTGCTGGTGGACGACGGGCGCCGAGGGCAGGGCGACCCGCTTTCCCTGAAGGATCATCAACTGACTCCGATACGAGAGGTCTCCGGTCGGACGAGCCGCCGTCGCACCGCGGACAGCGGGCTTGCCGGCAGCTTCGGGCGGTGCGCCTCTGCCAGGCGGTGCGCCTTTGCCAGGCGGTGCGCCTCTGGGCTAGGCGGTGCGCCGGTCAGCGGTGTCGAGCATCCGGGTCACCCACTGGTCGACGGGCAGGCCGTGCGCGGCAGCCACCTTCGAGTAGTGCTCCAGCTGGTCGGCGGACAGCTCGATGGTGAGCGTGGCGACCTTCCGCCGGCGCGTCCCGGCGGCCGCCGGCTCGGCCGGCCGGAGCCCCTCCTGCTGCTCGGCGCCGCCGCCGGGGGCGATCTCGGCCTTGTCGCTCTGCACGGCCAGACCGGCGCGGACCGCCCTGCGGAGTTCGTTGCGCGACCACTTCTGCTGTTCGGCCTTGCGCAGCCAGTAGTCCTGCTCCGGCGGCGACAGCCGGGTCACCTCGGCGTGGTGGGCGAAGCTGAGGCTTTCCCGCCTGCGGTGGTGCTCGAAGCGGCGGGCCACCCACGCGTAGTTGCGCAGGGTCTGGTAGTCGAGCCCGGTGCGCTCGATCGCCTCCTTGTACCGCCGCCACCCGTAGGTGGCCTCCCCGTAGATCAGCCAGTCGGCGAGCCACCACGCCGAGGAGTTCGCGAGCTCGCGCAGGCTGCTCCCGATCTGCTCCCAGGACCGTTCGGGCAGGTTCTGCGGGAAGATCATCCCCGTCTTCTGCACCGTGGCCCGACTGCCCACGAAGGACAGCAGCACATCGCGCTGCGCCGGCTCACCGCCGTTCTCCGCCGGCCTCGTCCGGTATCCGCTCGCGGTCCTCACGGCCCCCGTCACAACCTTCATCTCCCCACTCAGAGTGTTTCTTCGGGCGTAGACCGTCATCCGCCCGGGCACCCGGGCGGCGGTCGCCGGCGTTCCCGGGCACCGCGGGCCGCGGCGCTCTCCGGTTCACGGGGGCGGACAGCGCCGTCCCGGGTCGGGTCCGCGAGACCCCGCCGGTGCTCAGTCCGCCGCCATGGCCTCCTGGAGGCTCTTGGGGCGCAGGTCGGTCCAGTTCCGCTCGACGTACTCCAGGCACTCGGCCTTGGCCGCCTCGCCGAAGACCACGCGCCAGCCCGCGGGCACCTCGGCGAACACCGGCCACAGGGAGTGCTGCTCCTCGTCGTTGACCACCACGTAGAAGCGGCCGTCCGCGTCATCGAAGGGGTTCGTGCTCAACTGGCACCGTCCTTGTCCGTCATGGGATGGCTCGGGATGGGAGATCGCCGGGCCGGGTGCGGGAGTGCGCCGGGCGCGCCCGCGCCGATCGGCGTCCGTCCGGTCGACAGGACACCCGGCTGTCCGGTCGACAGGACACCCGGCACCGGTGGCGGCCCCGGCGATGCCACGTCACCGTAGGGACCCGGTCGTCGGCGCAACAAGGTCGGCAGGCCCGCCGGCTTTTCGCCGCCCGCCCGCGCCTGCACACCGCCGGGATCCTCTGTACCCGACCGGTTTCCTGTGCCACGATGCCGCGCTCGCGGGTCGGCCGGGCAGGTGGGCGGCCGGGCGGCCGGGACCACCGTCCGGGAGCCGCCGCACCGGCGGCGGAGCCCGTCCGGCACCGCACCCCCCCCGCCGGCCCGGAACCGTTCCGCGGTGCGAGGCCGCGGGGCCCGATCCGAGGGAGAGCGATGGACGGCACACGACCTGCCCTGCGCCTGTTCGTCCTGCACCACGCGGGGGGCTCCCACGTGCTGTACCGCCACTGGCCGGCCGCGCTGCCGGACGCGTGGGACGTGCGGCTGCTCGACGCCCCGGGCCACGGCCTCCTCCTCGACCTGCCGCGGATCGACGACGCCGGCCGTCTCGCCGAGTTCCTGCTGCGCGGCATCGAGCCCGAACTGACCTGCCCTTACGCCTTCTTCGGGCACAGCATGGGCGCCCTCGTGGCGTACGAGATCACCCGGCGGGCCGTCGACCGGGGTCTGCCGCCGCCGGTGTGGGTCGGTGTCTCCGCGCGCCCGGCGCCGCGGCCGGCGGGGCCGGGGCAGCGGTACCCCGAGTTGTCCGACGCCGAGCTGCGGGCTCGTCTGAGACTGCTCGGCGGCACACCCGACGGGGTCCTCGACGACCCCGGCCTGTGGGCCCTGTTCGCCCCGGTCATCCGGGCCGACCTGCACCTGGTGGAGAACTGGCGCCCCGATCCCGGCGCCGGTCCGCTGCCGGTGGCGCTGTCCGCCTACGCGGGCGCCGAGGACCGCTCCGCCTCACCACCGCGGATGGCCGGCTGGGAGGAGCACGCCGGACGCTTCCTGGGCCTGCGGGTCTTCGACGGCGGTCACTTCTACTTCCGGGACGACCCCGCGCCGCTGCTGCGGCAGATCGAGCAGGACGTGACCACAGCGCTCGGCACGATGCCCGTACGCCCAACTGACCTGCGGCTCGGTTGAGTTGACGCGAGCGGTGCGCAGCGGGTGCGGGACTGTCCGGTGCGGCGCCGAAGCTATCCGCGGGCGATGCGGGTGACCTACTCTGCCGCCCACGAACCGCACAAATGGGGAATCAGGCACGTGCGGACGACTCTCAGGAACGGGGAACGACGATGGCGACACGGAAGAGACCGAGGGCCGGTGCGGTCGCACTGGTGGCGGTGGCGCTCACGGCCACCGTCCTCACGGGTCCCGCCCGGGCGGCGGAGGACCCGGCCGGCACGGCGACCGGCCACCAGGCCACGCAGAGCGCGCTGGAGGCGGCCGTCGCGGCGGGTGTCCCGGGCGTCACCGCCGAGGCACGGGACGCGGACGGGGTCTGGAAGTCGGCGGTGGGCGTGGGCGACCTGGCCACGGGTGCGCCGCGCGGCAGGAACGACCGGTTCCGCGTCGGCAGCATCACCGACACCTTCGTGGCGACGGTCCTGCTGCAGATGGAGGCGGAGGGGAAGCTCAGTCTCGACGACACGGTGGAGCGCTATCTGCCCGGCGTGGTGACGGGCGACGGCAACGACGGCAGCAGGATCACGGTGCGGCAGCTCCTCAACCACACCAGCGGCCTGTACGACTACCTCGCCGACCCGGCGTACTACGAGACGTACACCCTGGGCGACGGCTTCCTCCGGCACCGGTACGACACCCTGACGCCGGCGCAGCGCCTGAAGGTGGCCTTCTCCCACCCGCCGATGTTCCCGCCCGGGGCCAGGCACTCGTTCTCGCACACCAACGACATCCTGTCCGCGATGGTGGTCGAGAAGGTCGGCGGCACGTCGTACGAGTCCCAGGTGCGCAGGCGCATCATCGAGCCCCTCGGGCTCAGCGCGACGTCGAACCCCGGCACGAGCACCGGTGTGCCCCGGCCGAGCAGCCGCGGCTACTCCAAGCTCTTCTACGGCACGCAGCCGGACCGGACCGACGACGTCACCGAGTTGAACGGGTCACAGAACTGGGGCGACGGTGACATCATCTCCAGCGCGGGGGATCTGAACCGGTTCTACGGGGCCCTGATGAGCGGGAAGCTGCTGCCGGCACAGCAGCTGACGGAGCTGAAGACGACCGTCGTCAACCCCGATTTCCCGATCTCGTCCTACGGGCTCGGCATCGAACGGCTCACGATGGGCTGCGGCACGACCCTCTGGTACCACGACGGGGGCGTGGTGGGCTCGCTCACGATGGTCGCCTTCACCGAGGACGGCCGCCACCGGCTCACGTTCAACTACAACGGCGACTGGGAAGTGTCGCAGCTCCTGCCCACCCTGAACGCCGAGTTCTGCGACACGGCGTCCCACTGACGCGCCGGGACCCGGATCGCGTGGGGACGACCTGTCCGTCGACCAGGAGGGTTCATGACAGTGCGAGCGGCCGTGGCCGGAGCCAGCGGCTACGCGGGGGGCGAGCTCCTGCGCCTGCTGCTGGCCCACCCCGAGGTGGAGATCGGTGCCCTGACCGCGCACTCCAGCGCGGGACAGCGTCTGGGCACGCTGCAACCGCACCTGACTCCGCTGGCCGAGCGGGAGGTGGAGCCCACCACCGCGGACGTCCTGAAGGGGCACGACGTCGTCTTCCTCGCCCTGCCGCACGGCCGGTCCGCCGCCGTCGCACGGCGACTGGGCGAGGAGACGCTCGTCGTCGACTGCGGGGCGGACTTCCGCCTCGCGGACGCGGCCGACTGGGAGAGGTTCTACGGCTCGCCGCACGCGGGCACCTGGCCCTACGGCCTGCCCGAACTGCCGGGCGCCCGCGCGGCGCTGGCGGGCGCCCGGCGCATCGCGGTGCCGGGCTGCTACCCGACCGCCGTGTCGCTGGCGCTGTTCCCCGCGTACGTGGCGGACCTGGCCGAACCGGAAGCGGTGGTCGTCGCGGCGTCCGGCACGTCCGGCGCCGGGAGGACGCCCAGGGCGGACCTGCTCGGCAGCGAGGTCATGGGATCCATGCGGCCGTACGGCGTGGGCGGCGGCCACCGGCACACACCCGAGATGGTGCAGAACCTCAGCGCCGTGGCGGGCCGCCGGGTCGCCGTCTCCTTCACCCCGACCCTGGCCCCCATGGCGCGCGGCATCCTCGCCACCTGCTCGGTCGCGGCGCGGCCCGGGGTCGGCGCACCCGACGTGCGGGCCGCCTACGAGAAGGCGCTGGCCGGCGAGCCGTTCGTACGGCTGCTGCCCGAGGGACGGTGGCCCGGCACCGGGGCCGTGCACGGATCGAACACCGCCCAGGTCCAGGTGGCCTTCGACGCGGCGGCCGGCCGGATCGTCGCGATCAGCGCCATCGACAACCTCACCAAGGGCACCGCGGGCGGCGCCGTGCAGAGCATGAACATCGCCCTCGGGCTTCCCGAGGAGACCGGGCTTTCCACGATCGGAGTCGCACCGTGAGCGTGACCGCAGCACGAGGCTTCAGGGCGGCGGGCATCGCCGCGGGAATCAAGGAGAGCGGCAACCGGGACCTGGCTCTCGTCGTCAACGACGGGCCGCGCCGTGCCGCGGCGGGCGTCTTCACCTCCAACCGCGTCCAGGCTGCCCCCGTCCAGTGGTCCCGGCAGGTCCTCGCGGACGGCGAGATCCGCGCGGTCCTGCTCAACTCCGGTGGCGCCAACGCCTGCACCGGACCGCAGGGCCTGAAGGACACGTGCGCCGCCGCCGGGCGGGCCGCCGAGCTGCTCGGCCTCGGCTCCGGCGACGTGGCGGTCTGCTCCACCGGGCTCATCGGTGTGCCCCTGCCCATGGACCGGCTCCTGGCCGGCGTCGAGAGCGCCGTCTCCCGGCTGTCCGCCTCCGGCGGCGAGGACGCGGCCCTCGCCGTCATGACCACCGACACGGTGTCCAAGACCGCCGCCGTCACCCGGGGCGAGTGGACCGTCGGCGGCATGGCCAAGGGCGCGGGCATGCTCGCCCCCGGGCTGGCCACCATGCTCGTCGTGCTCACCACGGACGCCGACCTCGACAGCGGCGTACTGGACCGGGCCCTGCGGGACGCCACCCGTGTCACCTTCGACCGGATCGACTCCGACGGCTGCATGTCCACCAACGACACCGTGCTGCTGCTCGCCTCCGGCGCCTCCCGGGTCACCCCGGACCACGGGGAGTTCGCCGAGGCCGTCCACGCGGTCTGCGCCGACCTGGCCCGGCAGCTGATCGGGGACGCGGAGGGCGCGAGCAAGGAGATCCGCATCGACGTCGTGGGCGCCGCGAGCGAGGACGACGCCGTCGAGGTGGGCCGTTCGATCGCCCGCAACAACCTCCTCAAGTGCGCCGTCCACGGCGAGGACCCCAACTGGGGTCGCGTCCTGTCCGCCATCGGTACCACCTCCGCCGCCTTCGAACCCGACCGGTTGAACGTCGCCGTCAACGGCGTGTGGGTCTGCAAGGACGGCGGCGTCGGCGAGGACCGCGCGCTGGTGGACATGACCGGCCGCGACGTCGAGATCACCGTGGACCTCTCGGCGGGCGCGGACTCCGCGGTCATCTGGACGAACGACCTCACCGCCGACTACGTCCACGAGAACAGCGAGTACGCCACATGAGCGCTTCCCCGTCCCCCCGGACGCCCCCTGGACCGGCTCCCAACGCGGCACTGACCGAGCGCTGGCAGGGCGTCATGATGGACAACTTCGGCACCCCCCGGCTGCCCCTGGTCAAGGGCCGGGGCGCCCGGGTCTGGGACGCCGAGGGCAACGAGTACCTCGACTTCCTCGGCGGCATCGCGGTCAACGCGCTGGGCCACGCGCACCCCGCGGTCGTACGGGCGGTCCGTGAGCAGGTCGCCTCACTCGGACACGTCTCGAACCTGTTCATCGCCGAACCGACCGTGCGCCTCGCCGAGCGCCTGCTGCGCCTCGCCGGGCGCCAGGGACGGGTCTACTTCTCCAACTCCGGTGCCGAGGCCAACGAGGCGGCCTTCAAGATCGGCCGGCTCACCGGCCGCCCGCACATGGTGTCGGCCACCGGCGGCTTCCACGGCCGCACCATGGGCGCCCTGGCCCTCACCGGCCAGCCGGCCAAGCAGCGCCCCTTCCTGCCGCTGCCGGGCGAGGTCGGCCATGTGCCGTACGGGGACGTCGACGCCCTGCGCGCCGCCGTCACCCCGCGCACCGCGCTGCTGGTCCTGGAGCCCGTGCAGGGCGAGAACGGCGTGGTCGTGCCTCCGCCCGGCTATCTGCGCGCGGCCCGCGAGATCACCGCGGCGACCGGCACCCTCCTCGTCCTGGACGAGATCCAGACCGGCGTCGGGCGCACGGGCCACTGGTTCGCGGCGCAGGCCGAGGGCGTCGAGGCGGACGTCGTCACCCTCGCCAAGGGCCTGGGCGGCGGTCTGCCCGTCGGCGCGACGCTCGCCTTCGGCGCGGCCGCCGAGCTGCTCACGCCCGGCGCGCACGGCTCCACCTTCAGCGGGAACCCCGTGGTGTGCGCGGCGGCCCTCGCGGTGCTGGACACCATCGAGGAGACGGGCGTCCTCGACCATGTGGTCCGGGCCGGGGAGCGGCTGCGGCACGGCCTGGAGGCCCTGGCCCACCCGCTGGTGCGCGAGGTGCGCGGCGCCGGACTGCTGGTGGGCGTCGTGCTCGACGGGGAGCACGCGGCGCGCGTGCAGCGGGCGGCCCAGGACAGGGGGCTCCTGGTGAACGCGGTGCTGCCGGACGTCATCCGGCTCGCCCCGCCGCTGATCGTGTCGGACCGTGAGGTGGACCTCTTCCTCGACGGCTTCCGGGCGGCCCTGTCCGAGGCGGATCACGTCCGCTCGGTGCCGTCCCCGGCCGTCGTTCCGGGTCTGGTGTAGAGGACGTCGCGGGCCTGCTCGGCGGCGCGGGTGATGCTCTCGCCGACGAACTCGACGAAGCGGGCGATGTTCTCCAGGCGGGTGGCGGCCGGGGTGTCGGGGCCGAGGACGGCGACGCCCTGGCGCGCGGTCTCGGCGAGCTCGAAGTTGGACCGGGCGGCGGCGACCATCGACTGGTACCAGACGTCGTCGTCGACGGCGTAGCGCTCGCGGCGGCGTTCGTCGCGTTCCCGGCGGATGAGCCCCTGGCTCTCCAGGAACGTGATCGCCTTGGAGACGGACGCCGGGCTGACCTGGAGGCGCTGGACGAGTTCGGAGGCGGTGAGGCTGCCCGCGTCGGTGGTGAAGAGGCAGGTCAGCACCCGGGACATCATCTTGGGCAGGCCCTGTTGCATGAGGAGGGTGGTGAACGCCTCCTCGTACTCGCGTACCGCCTCGGCGTCGCGTCCGTGGGCCTGCGGGGGTGCCTCCGCACCCCGGGGCGCGGCCTGCCTGCGACGGTGGGCGCGGCGCTCGGTGGCGCGGTGGGCCAGGTCGGCGCGGTAGGCGGTGGGTCCGCCGTTGCGCATCACCTCGCGCGTGATCGTCGAGGTCGGACGGTCCAGACGTCTGGCGATCTCCGCGTAGGCGAGGCCGTCGGCCAGCCCCGTCGCGATCTGCTGGCGTTCGGGCTGGGTGAGCCTGCCTCCCGGCATCGTGTGCCCTCCTTCGTGGTCCGTGATGTCCCCAGCATAGCGTTCATCTTCAATCTATTGCAACGAACAGACGGAGGGGTCGTTGCATTAAAAGCAGGTCCATTGCAATGATTTATTAGCTATGACCTGCGAAGTTATCGACTCCACGCAACAAGCTTGTTGCCATAACCTTGAACGCAACGTAGCGTTTTCTACATAAGAAACGAAGAAGCCGAAGGAGCGCACGATGCGGAAGACCGAGCCCACGACGCAGAAGTTCGACACCCCCGCCCCCATCTCCGCCGTCCTGGACATCCCCGCGGGACGCATCCAGCTCATCGCCGCCGATCGCGCCGACACCGTGGTCGAGGTCCTGCCCGCCAACGCCGCCAGGAGCCGCGACGTCAAGGCGGCCGAGGAGATCGAGGTCGTCTTCAGCGACGGCATCCTGCGGATCGCGGCCCGGGAGGCGACCAACCGGATCCTCGGCCACTCCGGCTCCGTCGAGGTCACCGTCCAGCTGCCCGCCGACTCCCGCGTCGAGGCGAAGTCCGCCGGCGCCGAGTTCCGCGGCGTCGGACGGATCGGCGACGTCACCTTCACCGGCGGCTACCGCACGGTCAAGCTCGACGAGGCCGCCAGCGCCCGCCTCACCGCCCACGACGGCAACGTCTCGGTGGGCCGCCTGAACGGTCCCGCGGAGATCAGCACCCAGAGGGGCGACATCCAGATCACCGAGGCCGTGCGCGGCACGGTGACGGTCCGCACCGATCAGGGCGACATCACGGTCGGCACCGCCCGCGGCGTCTCCGCCTCCCTGGACGCGGGCACCGGCCACGGCCGGATCCGCAACGCACTCAGGAACACCGGCGGCACCCCCGACCTGACCATCCAGGCCACCACCGCCTACGGCGACATCACCGCCCGCAGTCTCTGACCACCCGCAGTCCTCGAAGGAGCACCCCTCATGAGCACTTTGGCCATCGCGGCGAACGGGCTGCGCAAGTCGTACGGCGACAAGGTCGTGCTCGACGGCGTCGACCTGGCCGTCCCGGAAGGGACGATCTTCTCCCTGCTCGGTCCGAACGGTGCCGGCAAGACCACCGCCGTCAAGATCCTGTCCACCCTCATCACCGCCGACGCCGGCGACCTGCGCGTCGGCGGCCACGACCTCGCCACCGACGCGCAGGCGGTGCGTGCCGCGATCGGTGTCACCGGGCAGTTCTCCGCCGTCGACGGACTGATCACGGGTGAGGAGAACATGCTCCTGATGGCGGACCTGCACCACCTGTCCCGGTCCGAGGGGCGGCGGGTCACCGCCGAACTCCTGGAGCGCTTCGACCTGGTGGAGGCGGCGAAGAAGCCCGCCTCGACCTACTCCGGCGGCATGAAGCGCCGCCTGGACATCGCCATGACCCTGGTGGGCAGCCCGCGGATCATCTTCCTGGACGAGCCGACCACCGGCCTGGACCCGCGCTCGCGCCACACCATGTGGGGCATCATCCGCGAGCTCGTCACCGGCGGGGTCACGGTCTTCCTGACCACCCAGTACCTGGACGAGGCCGACGAACTCGCCGACCGCATCGCCGTCCTCCACGACGGCCGGATCGCCGCCGAGGGCACCGCGGAGGAGCTGAAGCGGCTGATCCCGGGAGGACACGTCAGGCTCCGCTTCACCGACCCCGCCGCCTACCGCGCCGCCGCCTCCGTCCTGCACGAGGCCGCCCGGGACGACGAGGCGCTGGCACTGCGGATCCCCAGCGACGGCACCCAGCGCGAGCTGCGCTCCATCCTCGACTGGCTGGACTCGGCCGGCGTCGAGGCGGACGAACTGACCGTGCACACCCCCGACCTCGACGACGTCTTCTTCGCCCTGACCGACAGCGGCACCGTGCCCACCCAGCCGAACCAGCCCGAGGAGGCTGCCCGATGAGCACCCCCATGGCTCCCGCCCGCCCGACCCGGCTCTCCCTCGCCGTGCGCGACTCGTCCACGATGCTGCGCCGCAACCTGCTCCACGCCCGGCGCTACCCCTCCCTCACCCTGAACCTGCTGCTCACGCCGGTCATGCTGCTCCTGCTGTTCGTCTACATCTTCGGCGACGCGATGAGCGCGGGCCTCGGCGGCGGTGCCGACCGCTCCGACTACATCGCCTACCTCGTGCCGGGCCTGCTGCTGATGACCGTCGGCTCCACCACGATCGGCACCGCGGTGTCCGTCTCCAACGACATGACCGAGGGCATCATCGCCCGCTTCCGCACCATGGCCATCCATCGCGGCTCCGTGCTCATCGGACATGTCATCGGCAGCGTCCTGCAGTCGGTCATGAGCGTGGTCCTCGTCGGCGCCGTCGGCGTCGCCATCGGCTTCCGGTCCACCGACGCCACCGTCCTGGAGTGGCTCGCGGCCTTCGGACTGGTCGCGCTGTTCTCGCTGGCGCTCACCTGGATCGCGGTCGGGATGGGCCTGGTCAGCCCGAACGCCGAGGCCGCCAGCAACAACGCGATGCCGCTGATCTTCCTCCCGCTCATCTCCAGCACCTTCGTGCCCCTGCACAGCATGCCGGGCTGGTTCCAGCCGATCGCCGAGTACCAGCCGTTCACGCCCGCCATCGAGACCCTGCGCGGACTCCTCCTGGGCACCGAGATCGGCCACAACGGGTGGCTCGCCATCGCCTGGTGCGTGGGCCTGGCGGTGCTCGGCTACTTCTGGTCGGCCTCGAAGTTCAACAGCGACCCGAAGTAAGCGCCGTGACGGTGCCGGCGGCCTCCCGCCGACTCGTCCCCGCTCCCCCGAGGGCGGCGTACTCCGACACCGGTCGGTGTACGCCGCCTCGTTCCTGTGCGACAGGCCGATCCCGCGTTCCCGTCGACGGGACAACTCCCCGGCGGAAAGCCGCCGATGACGCCACCCGGCCGTCGGCGCCATGCCACGCAGAAGTTCGCCGCGCAACCGTTCGAGTGCCGCTCCGGTGCCGCCCCAGCCCGTCCTGCGAGGCTTCTCCCCGGTTATGCACCCTTCTCTTGGAGGCATGATGGCGCATCAGGCCGATCAGACCGCGGGGTCGCGTGGCGGCACGGCAACCACTGCCCCGCAACGCCCGCCACGGCAGCCCCGCGCCACGACGGCCGCGCCGCGCCGGGCCCAGGTGCTGACGACCAAGGTGGGCCTCCAGATGCCGGCCAAGATGGCCTACGACGAGTGGGAGCGGGCCGGGCGCCAGCTCGCCGACGTCCTCGACTCCTCCTCCTGGTGGCTGGGCGACTGGCTGGTGTACGGCAAGGACCACTACACCGACCGGTACCAGCGCGGGATACGCGCCGCCGGCCTGTCGTACCAGACCCTGCGCAACTACGCCTGGGTCTCACGGCGCTTCGACCTCACCCGGCGCCGGCCCGCCCTGAGCTTCCAGCACCACGCCGAGCTGGCCTCCATGCCGGCCGCGGACCAGGAACTCTGGCTCGACCGCGCCGAGCAGCGGCAGTGGACCACCAAGCAGCTGCGCAGCGCCATCCGCGCCGCGCGCCGGGGCGAGCAGCAGCAGGACACCGCCATCGAGCCGAGCCGGCGCCTGGAGGTCCCCGGCAGCCGTCTTCAGCGGTGGCACAAGGCCGCCGAGCGGCTGGGCGTCGACTTCGAGCAGTGGGTGCTGACCACGCTGGACAGCGCCGCCGCGAGCGCCCTGGACGTCCTCGGCACGCCGGAGGAGCGCCCCGAGATCTCCGAGCTCAAGGGCGTCACGGGCATGAAGGGCCTCGCCGAGCGGCCCCGGCCGGTGGCCATCAGCGCCTGAGTCCCCGGGCGCCGAGGCGTCCGGCACGTCACGGCAGCCGGTTCATCAGTCCGGCGACCTCGCGCCGGTAGGCGCACCCGCTGTTCCCGAACGACTCCCGCACCCGCTCGCGCACCTCGCCCGGCTGCTCCTGGCTCAGCTTGAACATGCCGTCGGCCCCGGTCACCGTGAAGCGGAAGGCCCCCACGCCGGGCACGATCTCGCGGAAGTAGCCGAGCGACTCGGTCATGTCCCAGCCGTTGCCGAACGCCCCCTCGAAGGCGCGCACGGTGGACCGCACCACGCCCAGCGTCTCCTCGACGGAGTCGATCTTCTCCACCACGCCCCGGACGTGCACCGCGGTGAAGTTCCAGGTGGGTGCGGCCGGAGTCTTCTCGTACACGGTGGGCGACACATAGGAGTGCGGGCCGGTGAACGTCAGCAGCAGGACGCTGCCCGACTCCAGCGCCGCCCAGTGCGGGTTGGCCCGGTTCATGTGCCCGAGCAGTGTGGCCCCCGGCAGCTCCCCGCTGAGGTCGCCGGACGTGTCCGGGTCGAAGATGACCGGCAGATGAGTGGCGAAGGGACCCTGCTCGGGGCTGCCGTTCGTCACCGCGAGAGCCAATGGGTTACCCCGGATCAGATCCACCATCCATGAACTGTCCGGTTCTCGATAAAAGCTGGGCACGAACATTCGGATTCACCCTTCCGGAAATTGGCTCAGGGCATGACTCCGGCTCACCGAGGCCGCGCCATACGGTAGTTCCAAGAATCCGCGCCGACCGTACCTCCGTCCCGTCGGCAGGACAAGGCTTTTCATATTTCGAGCACCGGCATGAAGGCCGAAAACGTCCTTCATGCCGTCTCCCGTTTTCGCCGAGAAATTCTCCCCGAAAACAGCGCATTCACCGACGCCGGCACCGGCTCCCCGGCGACGGGCACCGCCGTCCGGCGCCGCACCGCGGCCGTCCCCCCTCGGCCCCCGAAACGGCCCTGGACGAGGGGCCCCAGGCAAGGAATCCCCGTCGTCGGGCGTCGGATCCACCTCTCTCACCAGCGACTCCGCCACCGCTCCAGCGTCCCGAGACGAGTTCTCAGGATCGACTTGCCAACATCGTGGCAAGAATTTGCCAAGCCGGAAGGCGCCGTCGTCCCCACGCCCGCTCCAGGGGGTGGGGCACGGCGGGAGGCACAGCGGTCCCTCCGGCCGCCGGTCGAGTTTCCAGACGCAATCGGGAGCAATTTCATGGACACAGCGGGCAGGAGCAGCCACGAGATCTACGACCTGGTCGGCATCGGGTTCGGCCCGTCCAACCTGTCGCTCGCGATCGCCCTGGAGGAACACGGGGCGAGCACCGAGCAGCATCCGGTCAGGTCCCACTTCTTCGAGCGGCAGCCCACGTTCGGCTGGCACCGGAACATGCTGCTGCCGTCGACGACCATGCAGATCTCGTTCCTCAAGGACCTGGCGACCTTCAGGAACCCGACGTCCCGGTTCGGCTTCCTCTCGTATCTGCACGCCTCGAACCGGCTGGTGCAGTTCGTGAACAACCAGGACTTCTTCCCGACCCGGCAGGAGTTCCACCAGTACCTCGAGTGGGCGGCGGCCGGCCTGCGCGACCGGGTCACCTACGGCGCCGAGGTCACCTCGATCCGTCCCGTCGTCGAGGCCGGGTCCCCGGCGTCCGACCTGCTGGAGATCGAGGCGCGCGGCAGCGACGGCACCACCAGCGTGGTCCTGGCACGCAACGTGGCCATCTCGACGGGCCTGGTCCCGCGGCTGCCGGAGGGCGTGACGTCCGACGAACGGGTGTGGCACAGCTCCGAGTTCCTGAGCAGGTTCCACGCACAGCCCCCGGACGAGCTCAGGAGCGTGGCGGTGGTCGGCGCGGGCCAGAGCGCGGCCGAGATCACCCGGTTCCTCCATGACTCGCTGCCGCACGCCCAGGTCTCCGCGATCGTCCCGTCCTACGGCTACTCGATCGCCGACGACACCCCCTTCGCCAACCAGGTGTTCGACCCCGGGGCGGTCGACGAGTACTACTTCGGCACAGAGCGGGCACGGGACGCGTTCTGGCGCTACCACCGCAACACCAACTACTCGGTGGTCGACGCCGACGTCATCCGGGACCTGTACAGGCGCTCGTACGACGAGCAGGTCCGCGGCAGCCGGCGGCTGCACTTCCGCAACCTCACCCGGGTCGCCGAGGTCAGACGCGCCGGGAGCGGGACCCAGGTGGTCCTGCGCTCGCTGCGCGACGACCGGACGGAGGAACTCTCCGTCGACGCGCTGGTGTTCGCCACCGGCTACGACGGCCTGGACCCGGCCCGCCTGCTCGGCGACTTCGACCAGCACTTCCTGCGCGACGCGACGGGCAGGCACCGGGTGGAACGCGACTACCGCCTCGTCCCCGCATCGGGACTGACCTGCGGCGTCTACCTCCAGGGCGGCACCGAGCACAGTCACGGGCTGTCGTCGTCCCTGCTGTCGAACATCGCCGTGCGCAGCGGCGAGATCGCCGATTCGATCGTGCTGCGGCGCGCCGAGCGCGAACTGGAACGCACCTGCCCGGTGGAGGAAGCGGCCTCGGCCGCCTGAGTGCGTTCCGCCGGAATCCACTCGTGTTCAAGCCGTCCGCGATTGACATGCGAGCGCCGAGTCAGTCATTCCACTGTCCTGTTGACAGAACGCGACTCGACAGCGGGAGACTGAACAGAAGAAGCAGCCGCAATTCCAAGCGATTCGACGGGAAACGATGTTCCGTCGGTCCGCGTTCGCGGGCGATGATTGCGGCCGACCGACTGCTCGGGCCGACAGGTGTTCACCTTCCCAGAAGCCCTCAGCACAGCCAAGTTTTCTCGTGCCGTACTCAAGCGCATGCCCATTGGTCATCGGGGCCCGGCCCGTGGCCGGGGTCCCGCACAGAAGGAGTCGTGCCTATGAGCGCCAACTGCCCGGCCGGCGGCCTCGTCACCCGGCATGCGAGGTACTCATGACCGTCAGCGCGCACCCGGCCCTGGCCAAGGCCCGGTCCGTCGGCGACGCCGTGCCGTGGCTGGCCCGCCACCAGGGCCGGACGGTCGTCATCAAGCTGGGCGGACACGCCATGGTCGACGAGGACCTCACGGCGGCCTTCGCCCGCGACGTCGTCTTCCTGCGCTGTGCCGGGCTGCGGCCCGTGGTGGTGCACGGAGGAGGCCCCCAGATCGACGCCGAACTCGCCCGGCGCGGCCTGAAGCGTGAGTTCAAGGCCGGGCTGAGAGTCACCTCGCCGCCCGCCATGGACGTGGTGCGCATGGTCCTCGCCGGCCAGGTGCAGCGCGAGCTGGTCGGGCTGATCAACCGCTACAGCCCGCTCGCCGTCGGCATGACCGGCGAGGACGCGGACACCCTCACCGCGGTGCGGCACGTGCCGTGGATCGACGGGGAACCGGTGGACGTCGGCAGGGTCGGCGACATCACCGGCGTGGACACCGGCGCCGTGGACAGCCTGCTGGCGGGCGGCCGGATCCCGGTCGTCTCGCCGCTCGCGCGGAGCGCCGAGGACGGTCTGGTCTACAACGTCAACGCCGACACCGTGGCGGCGGCGCTCGCGACCGCGCTGCGCGCCGAGGCGCTCGTCATGCTGACGGACGTCGCCGGGCTGTACGCGGGCTGGCCGCACAGCGACGAGGTCATCCCGCGGCTCACGGCCGGGGAGCTGGAGAAACTCCTGCCGGAGCTGAGCGACGGCATGGTGCCCAAGATGACCGGCTGCCTGCACGCCGTGCGGGGCGGTGTGGGCGCGGTCCGGGTGATCGACGGACGGATCCCGCACTCGCTCCTCCTCGAGATGTTCACCGACGACGGCGCCGGCACGGTGATCGTGCCGGACCCGGACGAGGAGGAGGAGATCCTGCCGTGAAGGAGAAGAGGCCACAGCGACAGCAACGGCAAGCCATCGGCCCGGTACGGCCCCACGGGCCGCAGCCGTCGGCCCTCGTTCACGAGCTGCTCGTCGCGGCCGGGACGGACGCGGACGAGGCCCGCGGACTCGCCCGCCGTCTCGCCGCCTCCCTGCCGCCCGAGGCCAGGCTCGTACTCCTGGGCGCCCTCGCCGAGGCCGGCGCGTGGCACGACGACGACCGTACGGTGCCCCCGGCCCTGTCCGGCCTGACCCTGCTGCCGCCGTACGAGGAGCACCAGCCGGACGGACCGGCCGACGCCCCCGGATGCGGTGACCCCGCGTCCGGCGACCCCGATCTCCGGCAGGCGGCCCACACCGATCCGCCCGACGGCCTCATCCGTCTGCGGTTCGCCGACGAGATCGCACTGGAGCGGGCCGGTGCCGCCTTCGGCGCCGCATCGGGCCCGGGCTTCGGCGACGCGTGGAGCGACCCCGCGGCGCTCACCCTCCAGATTCCCGGTGACGCCGGCGTCGAGACCCTGCGGGCGGTGCTCGCGGTCCTCGACGCGGCGGCCGTCACGGCCGAGTCGCTCACCGTGCACACACACGAACTCGACGACGTCTTCGCCGCGTTCACCGCCCTGCCCTGAGCCCCGGGCCGCGGCGGGCACCGTCCCCGGTCAGCCGGCCCACCCGGCCGTGGCGCCACCGGCCCGGTGCTCCTCCTGGATCCTGCGGAGCAGGTCCTTGTGGTCCCTGACCAGTTGCTCGATCCGGGCCTGGAGACGCGCCGCCTCCGCCACCAGGTCCGGATGGCGGGGACGCGATGCCGTCAGCCCCGGACAGTGGTGGAGGATCGCCTCCAGGCGGGCCCGCAGCACCGGGCCCGGTTCGATGCCGAGCGCGGCGACCAGCTGGCGGCGCGCGCGTTCGTAGACGCCGAGGGCCTCCGCCTGCCGGCCGCTCCGGTACAGGGCGACCATCAGCAGGTCGTGGAAGCGCTCGCGCAGCGGATGCTCGGCGGTGAGCCGCTCCAGGTCGCAGATGATCTCGGCGTGCCTGCCGCAGTTCAGGCTTGCCTCGTACAGGGCTTCCAGGGTGGTGAGGCGCTGCTCCTCCAGGCGTTCGGCCTCGGCCGTGCACAGGGGGCCGTGGCGGCTGTCCTGCAAGGCCGGGCCCTGCCACAACGCCAGGGCGTGGCCCAGGAGCCGCGTCGCGTGACAGGGGTCCTCGGGGACCGCCGCCCGGCCCTGCGCGGACAGGCGGGTGAAGCGGTCCACGTCGGTCGAGGCGCGGCCGAGCCTCAGCAGGTACCCGGTGGGCAGGGTGCTGATCCACTCGTGGCCCGGGGCGGGCAGCAGCCGGCGCAGCCGGGCGACGTGGGCGTGGAGGGCGTTCACCGCGTGGGAAGGGGGCCGGTCGCCCCACAGCTCTTCCACCAGGCGGTCCACGGACAGCCGCTCGCCCGCGTGGATGACCAGGGCGGCGAGCAGGGCCCGCTGCTTTGGGCCGGAGGGCACGATGCCCGTCCCGGTCGTCCCGTCGTACACGACCACCGGTCCCAGCAGCCGGAACTCGGTCGCCCCGCCGCGCACCGGGGCCGGAGCGGGCAGGTCGAGGACGGCGGTCATCGGGCCACCGTGGACGGCGCCCGGGCCAGCAGCAGGGCGCGGCGCACGTCGTCCTGGATCCGCCGGGCGACCTCCGCGAGCCGGTCCTGGAAGTAGAAGTGGCCGCCGTCGAACAGGTGCCGGCCCAGGAAGTGCTCGGAGGCGGCCGCCCAGCCGTCCAGGCGGTGCGGTGGCGCCACCTGGTCCCGGGTGCCGCCGAACACCGAGAGGGGGACCGGCAGCGGCGCGGTGAGGGGCCTGGTGCGCCAGGTCTCGCTCATGCGCAGATCGGCGCGGATGGTCGGCGCGAACAGCTCCCACAGCTCCTCGTGGTCCAGGACCGAGGAGGGCGTACCGCCCATCGCCGCCAGCTCCTGGCGCAGTTCCGCGTCGGACAGCAGGTGCCGGCGCACGGCGTCCCCGTCGGGGTGCAGCGTGCCGCGCGCGGACACGCCGATCCACACCGGCGGCGTGCGGCCCGCGTCGAGGAGGCGGCGGGTCAGTTCGTAGGCCACGAGCCCGCCCATGCTGTGCCCGAAGAACGCGTAGCGGCCCGTCAGCCGGCTGTCCAGCTCGTGCAGGAAGTGGTCGAGCAGGGCGCCCACGTGGGTCAGCGCGGGGCGCCTGTCGCGCGGGCCGCGGCCCGGGGCGTCGGGGATCTGCACGTCCCAGCCGGCCGGGAAGCAGGACGGCCAGTCGCGGTAGGCCAGATGCGAACCACCGGAGTGGTGGAACACGATCAGGCGCAGCGTGGACTCTTCCGCCTTCGGCATGGCGACTCCATCGAGGGACACTGCGGCGGCCGGTCCGATGACCGGCCCGAACCGGGGTGCGGACTTTGGACGATAGCCGCGTCCCGGCCGCCGAAGCCGCCCGCACCGGCGGGCCTCGAGCGGTCCTCCAGCCGTGCTCCACCGCATCACGACGGCCGGTCGCCTGCGCCGCCGGCACCACCGTCCGCTCCGGACCGCGCGGTGCTCAGGCCAGGTCGTCGCGGGTCACCCGGCGGTGCGCGATGCGCCACCCGCCGCCGGTGCGGACCAGGACGTCCTCCATGACGCACACGTACAGGACCCTGGAGCCGCCTCCGCTCGGCGTGGCGTACACCAGGGCGGAGCAGCGGGTGTGCAGCGACCCGTCCGCCTGGGGCTGTACGTCGAGCATGCCGACCCAGTGGTCGAGGCGGCCGCCGGCCCGCCGCTGCCGGGCCGCGCCGGCGCGCACGTAACGGGCGAGCCCGGCGCGGGCGCCCACCGGGCGGGGCAGGAAAGGCAGTTCGAGGACGGCGTCCTCGGTGAAGGTGCCCGCCCAGCGCTCGATGTCGTGCGCGTCCAGGATCTGCACCTGGTGCGCGTAGAACTGCTGAGCCTGCGCGTACAGGGCAGCGAACGGCCGCCCCCGGAGCGTGCGTTCGGCGGTGCCCACCAGCTCGACGGTCATGATCTCAGCCTCCGCCTCCGTCCGTCTCCTCACGGTGGTGAGGGACGCCGGGCGGACCCCGGGCACTTCGAGGAGTCCGGACTCGGTGCGGACAGTGTCCGGCGCTCGGCTCGAGCCTCTTTCGAATATCCCTCGGCCCTCCCGACGACGGTGGATGCCCCGGGGCCACGACGGCCGGTCAGGCGGCCGTCCGGGGCCGGGGTGCGGGCTCGGGGCGCTCCGCCGGCAGGTTGCGGCGGGCCCGGGCGACCGACGGGCCGATCGCCGCCGTGCCGGTCAGGAAGAGCGCGGCCAGGGCCAGCCAGCCCACGGAGTCATGGCCGACGACCAGGAAGGAGACCAGGGCGGGGCCGAGGGTGGCCTGGACGACCACGTGCAGGTGGAAGGCGCCGAGGTACTCGCCGCGTGCCTGCTCGGGGGCCAGGCCGAAGCCGAGGCCGAAGCCGCTGGCCGACTGCCACAGTTCGGCGAGGGTGAACAGCAGGACCGCGGCGAGCGCGATCGCACCGGTGCCCCAGGATCCGGTGAGGCCTCCCGCCGCCAGGGCGGCGCAGGCCAGCATGCTCACCAGTCCCGCCCTGCGGGCCGCGCCGACGGCGCCGTCCAGGTTCTCCGAGCCGCGGGCCGCCGCCACCTGGAAGAGGACCACCAGGACCGTGTTGACCGCGAGGATCAACGGGACGATGCCGTGCGGCAGATGGGTGTTCCTGACGATCCACAGCGGTATCCCGGCGAGGAGGACCGCGCTGTGCAGGGCGAGCAGGCTGGAGGCGCCGATGACCCCGAGGAAGGGCAGGTCGCGCAGGACACGGAAGGGTCTGGCGCCGTCGGCGGCGGCCCGTACGTCGGTCGCGGGCAGCTTCAGCACCAGCGCGGCCGCCACCAGGAAGGTCAGGCCGTTGCCGAGCGGGAGCAGCCGGAGGGCGTCCTCGCCGAGGGAGATCAGGGCCGCCGCCGCCAGCGCGCCGACCGAGAAGCCGGCGTTGAACAGGGAGCGCAGCGCGGCCCGCGCGGTGACGCGTTCGCCGTCCGGGACGAGTTCGGCGATCAGGGCGCCGAAGGCGGGTCCGCAGCCGTATTCCAGGGCGCCGGTCACGACGACCACCGGGAAGTAGGCGGCGGGTGAGTGGACGGCCGGGTAGAGGGCGTAGGCACCGGCCAGGAGGAACAGCAG
Organism: Streptomyces sp. NPDC006393; assembly: GCF_040628575.1. Classification (NCBI taxonomy): domain Bacteria; kingdom Bacillati; phylum Actinomycetota; class Actinomycetes; order Kitasatosporales; family Streptomycetaceae; genus Streptomyces; species Streptomyces sp. NPDC006393. The sequence continues at coordinate 11,752 of NZ_JBEXZD010000054.1, read as the reverse complement.
GACGGCGAGCAGCCGCCGGGCGCCCGTCCTGTCGGCCAGCCGGCCGAAGACGAGACTGGCGGCGAAGCCGCTGAGGCCGGCGAGGGAGAGGCCGAGGCCCACGACGGTGGCGGGCAGGCCGGCCACGGTGACGAAGTAGACCGCGGAGCCGGCCATGAACAGGCCGTTGCCGACGCTGTCGACGCAGTGCAGCGCACCGAGCGTCCTGGCCGGTCCGCGCAGTGACGAGAACGTGCGCTGAATGAACGTTTTCACAACGGTGGGTCCCCTCGTCGTCGGTCCGGGTCGGTGCGGGGCCGTCCCGGCCGGCCCGTCCCGGCCGGCCCGGCCCGACCGGCCGGCTGTCGGCTCGTCGCTCGGTACGCTCAGGTGCCGCCGGCCGCCGGCGACGGCAGGCCGGGGCTCCAGGCGGGGGCGACCACCACTCCGGTCAGGCCGGGCGGGGCCAGGTGGGCCGCGGCGGCGCGGGCCACGTCGGCCGCGGTCAGGGCGCGCAGCCGCTCCTCGTAGCCGGCCGGCCAGCTCGCCGGCAGGCCGCTCGCCAGCACCGCGGCGTACGTCGAGGCCAGCCCGGACCGGGAGGAGCAGGCCATCGCCATGGAACCGACGGCGTAGTTCTGGGCGTTGCGCAGTTCCCCCGCGGTGAAGGCGCCGGCCGCCAGACGCTCCGCCTCCTGGGCGATCAGGGTGAGGGCGCGGGCCGCGCCGTCGTGCCGTACGTCGGCCTCCACGGTCAGCACGGCGTCATGGCCCAGCGGGTCCAGGACGGCGCGCGGCGCGTAGGCAAGGCCCTCACGTTCGCGCAGGACGCGGGTGAGGCGGCTGGCGTAGTAGCCGCCGAGCATGAGCACGGCCAGCTGGAGCGCCGGGTAGTCGTCGTGGCCCCGGCCGGGTACCAGGCCGCCCAGCCGGAGCAGCGTCTGCGGGGTGGCCGGGTGGAGCACCGTGGTGCGGGGGCGCGGGGCGGGTGCGGGTGCCGGGGGTGGTGGTGCGTCGCCCGAGGGCAGCCCGGTCGCCTCCGACGGCACACCGCTCGCCGCGGGCAGCAGTCCGGCCGCCTGGGCCAGGAGCTCGTCGACCGGGTTCGGGCCGACGGTGACGCTACGGCGACGGGCGGGTCCCGCGCTGTGCAGCAGAGCCGCGGTGTCCGGGCCGTCGACGCCGGCGGTCTGGGCGGCGGTCGCCGCCCGGCCGTAGGGGTGAGGGCCGTAGACGGCGGCGAGGAAGCCGGTGCGGGCGAGGAGCGCGGGCGCCGGTTCGGCGGCGGCCAGCCGTCGGGCGACCCGCTCGGCGGCCTCGCGCACCCGGCGGGCCTCGTGCGGCCGGCCGGCGTCGAGGCAGTCGCGGATCCGGGCGCAGGTGGCGGCGAAGTCGCCGGCGAAGGTGCGTACGGCGATGACGGCCCGGTCGCTGCGCGCCTCCACCCGTACGGTCGCGAGGTCCGCGGCGGCCTCGGTGAGGGCGTCGCGCAGTGCCTCGGCGGTCACCTCGACCCGGGCCTGGTGCGGGCCGGGCGCCGGCGCCAGCGGGAACAGCAGCCTGGCCTCGGTCAGTTCACCGGTCCCGGGCCGCCGCACGGCGACGGCCGTACCGCGACCGCTGACGTGTTCGCGATGCGGGGGGGCGGTGAAGCCGGGGGCGGCAGCGGGTGGCGCCGGCGCGGGCAGGGGTGCGGCGGGGGCGGTCATGATGCGGCTCCTCTCCGGGCGGGGCCGGCCGCGGTCGCGGAGGACGTCGTCGGGGCCGGAAGGCTGGTGAGGCGGGCGGCGGGGGCCGCCGCGTAGCGGGCCGCGGCGGCGGCGACCTCGGTGTCGGCGAGCCGGTGCAGGGCGCCCGGCAGGGTGGCCAGGTGGAGCGGGTCGCCGTGGACGGCGGCTCCGACGCACAGCCAGGACGCCTGGCTCGCCACGGAGTCCAGCTCGGCGTGGAGCGCCAGGGCGAGCTGTCTGCGGATACGGGCCAGGGGCTCGGTGAGCCCCACGGTGCCGTCGGCGACGGTGCGAAGGACGGAGCGCAGGCAGTGTTCGGCCTCGTCGGGCTCGGTGTCCACGGGGTGGGGGAAGTCCACGGCGAACAGCGCGTCGTGGGCGACGTCGAAGGGGTTGCCGGTGCGGTGGGCGCGGGCCCGGAACGCGCCCCAGGTGCGCCGGGTGCCCGGGTGGCAGGCGCAGTCGGTGCCCAGTGTCTCCAGCAGTTCGCCGAGCAGCACGGTGGCGAGGTGGGCGCCGGGTTCGGTGGCCGGGTCCGGGGTGCGGAAGCCGAGCGCGGTGCGCGCGGTGCGGGCGATCCGCTCGGGGCGCACGGCCCGGCGGTGGTCGGTGAGCGGGGCCTCCCGGACGTGGGGGCGGGGCCGGCCGGCGCGCGGGGGCACCGGGGACAGGTGCTGCTCCACCAGGTCGCGGGCCTGGTCGGGGTCGAGGTCGCCGACGAGCGCGAGGTGCACGTTGCCGGGTGCGTAGGACTCCTCGAAGAAGCGCCGCAGCGCGGCGGGGCCGAGGTCTTCCAGGGCCTCGATGTCGCCGTATCCGTTGTGCCGGTTCTCCCAGGTGTCGTGCAGCAGGCCGGGCAGGTCGAACAGGACCAGCCCGCCGTGCGGGCGTTGCAGCATGTTGCGGCGTATCTCGGCCTGGACGACGGCGATCTGCGCCGCGACGTGGCCGGCGCCGAGGTCGGGGTCGGTGAGCCGGTCGTGTTCGATGCGCAGTCCCAGCTCCAGCGCGCCCGCCGGGAGGATGGCGGTGTACTGGGTGTAGTCGGCCGCGGTGCGTGCGTTGGTGGTGCCGCCGGTGGCGGCCACGGCGTCGGTGAGCGGCCTGCTGCTGGAGGCGCCCTGGGCCAGGACGTGCTCCAGCAGGTGGGCGGCGCCCGCGACCGGCTCGTTGCGGAATCCGGTGCCGACGTGGACGCAGGTGGCGACGACCTGGCAGCCCGGCAGCGGTTGCACCAGGACGCGCAGGCCGTTGTCGAGGCACAGGGCGGTCGGCTGCGGGGTCATCGGGGCTCCTCGTTCCACAGGGGTGTGTCGGCGCGCAGCACCGAGTACAGGACCTGGTCGTGCCAGCGGCCGGCCCGCCACTGGGCGGAGCGCAGGGTGCCCTCGCGGGTGAAACCGGCCTTCTCCAGGGCCCGCTGCTCGGCGAGGTTGGCGTGGTCGGTGAAGGCCTGGACACGTTCGGCCCGGGTATGGGCGAAGAGGTAGCGCACCAGGTGGCGCTGGGCGGCGGTGCCGGTGCCGCGGCCGCGGGCGGCGGGGAACAGCCCGACCGCCATGGTCCAGCAGGAGGAGGTGCCGGGGCGTCCCCAGGCGGAGGCGAACCACTCGACGCGGCCCACGGCGGCACCCGCCGCGGTGACGGTGAGCATGCCGCCGTCGGGGCCCAGCAGCCCGTCCTCCGCGTGGCGGGCGCGCAGCCGGTGGGTGGGGGTGAACCCGAACCACTGGAAGGGGCCCGTGCCGTCCTCGGTGGCGAACTCCCGCTCGAAGAGGTCGAGGTCACCGGGGGTGACGGGGCGCAGGGACACCTCGCTGGTCATGTGCTCACTTCCTGGGCGGCCGGATCGGAAAGCGCCGCGCCGAGTCGTCCGGCGGGCAGCGGGGACCCAGCATCCACCACCTCGCGCCAGCCGGGCGGGGGCACTCCCCGGCGCAGGTCGCGGTGGTCGGCCAGCCAGCGGCAGGCGAAGCGGACCAGCGCGCGCAGCGGTACGGCCCGGCAGAGCGCGCCGCCGACGCGCGCGCCGGCCAGCGGGGCGCCCGCGGCCTCGTAGGCGGCGCCGAGGGCGTCGAAGTCGCCCTCCCACACGAGGAGTTCGGGCACCTCCAGCCAGCGGGTGCGGCCGTGCCCGTCCGGTTCGGGCACCGCCCACAGTCCGGCGCGCCGGCCCGGGTAGGCGGTGGCGTACTCGGCGAGGTGCAGGGCGGTGCACTTCCCCCAGGGGGCGCCGAGCAGCAGCACGGTGGCGTCGAGGTCCCACAGCCGGCCGAGCGGTCCGTGGGCGGAGAGCCGCCAGGGTGCGGGGTGGTCGCGCACGATGCGCTCGGCCAGGGGGCCCTGGGCGGCGAAGGAGACGTGCGGATGGCCGGAGCGGAGGGTGCCGGGCTGGGTTCTGAGCAGTTCGGGCAGCACGCCCATGGTGCGGGCGACGGGGGTGCGCCGCGGGTCGAAGGGGGGCATCTGGGCCGCGGTGTCCGGGTCGGCGGCGGCGCGGGCGAGGTCGGGCGCGCGCCAGGTGCGCGGATGGCACAGCTGGGGGGTGAAGGCGGGCATGACGAGCGTGCCCCGGGGGCCGACGGCGTCGCGCAGGCCGAGCAGGACACCGTGGGCGCCGCCGACGACGTAGCCGAAGGAGCTGAGCGACGTGTGGACGATGACGGTGGCGCCGGGGCGGACGCCGAGGCCGGTGAGGCCGTGGGCGACGGCGGACCTGGTGACCACGTGCCGGTCCGTCATGGTGCCACCGCCTGCGGGACGGTGTCGCCGGCCGCCGGGGCGAGCTCGTCGGCGACGGCCGACAGGACCCAGTGGTACCAGGCGCGGATGTTCCCCGGCCGGCTGAGGGGGTGTGCCTCGGAGCGGAAGAACGCCACCTCGCTGCGGACGCCCTGGCGGGCGAGCGCGCGATGGGTGCGCAGGGTCTCCGTGGGCGGTACGAGGCCGTCGTGCAGCCCGTGCGAGAGCAGCACCCGGGTGCCGGGCCGTACGGTGCGCGGGAAGAGGCTGTTGAGCTGGTAGAGCGGGCGCCACTCGGTGGGGTCCCCGAACTCGCGGATCCACTGCCAGCCCACGTCGCTGCCCTCGGCGACCTGGGTGAGGTCCAGGGGGGCGGCGTGCGCGACGACCAGGTCGGGGTTGAGGGACTCGGCCGTGGTCAGGGCGAGGTAGCCGCCGAAGCTGCCGCCCATCAGGGCGAGGGGGGAGTCCAGCAGGCCCTGGGCGGCGCGGACCGCCTCGACCTGGGCGGCGGCGCTGGCGGCGGTGCCGCCCCGCCACTGGCGCCAGCCGGTGCGGACGGCGTCCGGGTAGCCGAGGCTCATCGGCGGTTCGACCAGGATGACGGCGAGGCCGCAGGCGACGAACGGCCACGGGTTCCACCGCCAGGACCATTCGCTCCAGCTCTTGAACGGGCCGCCGTGGTAGAGGACGACGGTGCCCCGGGCCGGGCCGTGTTCGGGCAGGCACACCCAGCTGGCGACCTCGCCGTCCGTGCCGGGGATCCGCTGCGGCCGGTACTGGAGCCGGCCCGGCAGCGGCGGCGCCTCGGCGGACACCACGTGCTCGGCGGTGCCGGTGTGCAGCCCGGTCACCTCCAGAACGGGCGGCGTGTCGGGGGCAGAGGTCAGGACCGCGGCCCGGCCCGCGTGGATACGGGCGTTCATCACCGACGCCCGCAGCGGCACCGGCCGCCAGGAGGCGTCGTCCAGGTCGTGGACGTACAGGCCGCGGCGCGGCCCGGACTCGGCGGTGCACACCAGCCGGCGCGGCCCGTCCCAGCCCACCGGGCGCTGCCACAGGCCGTCCTCGGCGGCCAGCAGGACGGGCGGGCGCAGTTCCTCGCCGACCAGGCAGGCGTACTGGCCGATGGGCTCGTTGTCCCGGCGGAGTGTGGTGCCGAGGTAGGCGACCCGGCCGTCGGGGCCCTGCACGGGGTAGCACAGGTCGACGACGTCGGAGAACAGCTCCCGGGTCGCGCCGTCGCCGTCGGCGGCGAGGGACAGCAGCCCGAAGTTGCGCACTCCGTGGCGGTGGTGGCGGAAGACCCCGAGGAGCAGTGCGGCCCGGCTGGTCCAGGCCGCCTCGCCGGTGAGGACGAGGTCCGCGGGGACGTCGGGGGCGAGCCGGCGCGGGGCGGTGCCGTCCAGCGGCACCAGGTGGACCTGCCACGCGCCCTGCGGCTGCTTGGCGTGGCTGAGGGTCATGTCGGAGCCCTCGGCCCACACCGCGTCGGAGCCCGCCAGCAGGCCGTCGGGGTGCTCTCCCGGGCCGCCGAAGGTACTGGTGGTCACCGCGATCCAGCCGCCGCCCGGCCGGGGGGCGAGGGCGCCGACCCGTCCCTGGGTGGTCAGCAGGACCTGTTCGGGGCCGCCGTCGGCGGGGCGCAGTCCCACCAGAGTGCGGCCCTCGGCGCGGCGCACGCACACGTATCCACCCGGCACCGGCAGTGCCTGGGTGCCCCAGGGCACCGTCCAGGTGGGTTCCCAGGTGCCGTCGGGGCTGCGCCGGTAGTGGACCAGGTGCGGGTGTTCGGCGCCGTGCCGGGTGGGGACGTCGACGCGCAGCAGCAGTCCGTCGTCGCCGTGGGCGGCCACCTCGGTGGGGCGCGGTTCGGCGCACAGCGCCTCGGCCAGGGGCATGCTCCGGGTGAGCGGGCCGGCGGCCGGCGCGGTCGGGTTCATCGGGCCGCCGCCGGCGCGTGCAGGAGCCGCGCGATCAGGGCGAGGTCGAAGGCGCCGGCCAGCCGGGCGGCCTCGGCGGTGTCACGGAAGCCGCGCTCCAGGGCGCACAGCCGGTACTCGTGGTCCGATCGGGCCTGCCACAGCTGCCGCAGCAGGGCGTGCCGGGCCGCCGTCGTGGCACTCGGCGCGGAGGGCGGCAGCAGCAGCGTCAGGCACCGTTTCTCCAGTTCGTCCAGGGTGGTGCCGGTGACCGCTTCGGCGGGCAGCTCCTGGTAGACGAGCCGGCCCGGGGGGAGGCGGAAGGTACGGGCGAGCAGCCGTTCGTCGGCGCTCCATCCGGCGGTGGCCTCGGTGGCCCGGGCCAGCTGGGCGTCGGGGCGGGGAGCCGGGGCGAACCCGGCCGCGCCGAGGATCTGGCCGGCGGAGCCGGTGCGGCCGGTGGTGGCGGCGGCCAGGCGCAGGGTGTAGGCGCGGTGCCGTTCGGGGAAGTCCGCGGCGAACAGCTGAAGGCAGGCCAGGGCGAGCCGGGCGCTGACGGCGGAACCCGGCTTGAGCGGCCGGTGCTCGAAGTCCCATTCCCTGCCGTAGGAGCTGGGCCAGGCGGCGGCGGTGCCGGGGCCGGAGGGCGGCGGCGGAACGGGACGGGAGGCCAGGGTGTCCAGGGCGTGGCGGGCGTCGCGGGCCTTGATGTCTCCGTGCCGGTCCAGGTGGTCCAGGAGCAGTTGCATGGCGTCGCGGTCGGGGCCGGCGGCACGCCGCAGGCCCGCTACGGAGCGTTCGGTGAAGTGCAGCCGGGCGGCGGCCCGTTCGAGGCGGGCCGCCTGGCCCGTGTCCAGCCGCCGTGCCCGGAGCAGTTCGGCCAGTGCGTGCCGGACGGACACCATCGCCTCGGTCAGCCGGCGGGCACCGGCGCTGTCGTCGGCGTGCAGGACGGCGACGTCGGCGTCGGCGACCAGCCGGCCGGCGCGGGCCTCGGCGTACACATGGCCGAGTCCCTGCATGCCGAAGCCGGCGAGTTCGGCGGCGCGCAGGGCGCCCAGGCTGGCGGTGCCGGCGACGTGCACGCCGCGGGCGAGCTGGGCGAGGATCTCCTTGTGCCGGACGGGCGCGAAGTGCTGGTAGACGCCGTCCACGATCAGGACCTGGTCACCCGGGCGCAGGCACAGGTCGAAGAGGTCGCCGTGCCGGACGGGCGGCCGGTACTCGAAGGGGCCCGCCGGCCGCAGCGGTTCCGGCAGGGTCGGGCCGACGAAGGCGATGCGGCGGGGGGTCACGCGAAGCTCCTGCTGGCGAGGGACTGCGGGCGGGGATGCTGGAGCGCGAGCCCGAGCCCCGGCGCGAAGACCTGGACGACGGCGGGCCACGGCTGTGCGCCGGGGGTGAGGTCGACGGCGATCACGGGCCGGCCGGTGGTGCGGTGCACGGCGGTGACGAGGCCGTCCAGCACCTCGCCGAGGGACACGGCCGGCCGCAGGGCGCGGGGCAGCGGCTCGGTGCGCCGCGGCGTGGGCCGGGGCCGGTCCGCGGGGGCTCCCAGACGGCGGAAGGTCCACTCGGGGATGTCGTCGCGTCCGCCGCTGATGGTGGAGCCCCGGCTCTGCACGGCTTCCAGCAGGGCCCGTTCGACGGCGATCGCGGGGTCGGTGTGGCAGCCGGACCCGGCGAAGATCTGCCACATCTCGGGTTGGGTGAGCCAGCAGGTGTACGCCCAGGTGCCCGGCACGGACGGGATGCGTTCCAGGGCGACGTCGGCGCCGGCGGCGCGGATCCGGGCGACCACCGCGCCGAGCCTGTCCCCCACGGTGTCCAGGTCGGTGGCCACCGCGTCGCCCTCGCGCAGCCGGGCCAGGGCGTCCCGCTCGACGGCCTCCAGCAGCCCGTGCAGCGCGGCCTCGACGTGGTCGTTGCCGGAGGCCAGGCCGTTGGTGGTGGTGACGAAGGTGGCCGGCTGCCAGCGGTCGGCGGCCCAGCCGCGCAGTCCGACCGCGGCCGCCGGGACGAGGGCGGGCACGCCGCCGGCCAGGTCCCAGCCGCCGGTCCAGTCGAGGACGGTGCGGTCGTCGACCAGCGAGACGGGGTGCAGGGACAGCTCGTCGACCTGATAGCCCGGGGCCAGCGCGCGGGCGGTGCCGCGGGCGGTGACGGCGGGCCGGGCCTGCTCGGCGACGGCGACCTCGACGGACTCCATGACGGCCGAGATTCGGGCGGCGGTGTGCGAGATGCCCTTGCCCGCGCTGGCGACCAGGGTGGCGGCGGCCGGCCGGATGGCCGTCCACACCGGAACGTCGAGGATGTCGAGGCCGGTGAGGTCGGCGACCCGGGTGATGCCGCGGTCGGGAAGCTGCGGGGCGAGCCGGGCCCAGGTGTCCTCCAGGCCGGTGGTGCGCAGCGTTCCCTCGGTGACGGCTGCGGGGCCCCCGCCGCTCATCCAGGGGGCGCGGCGGGAAACCCGCAGCCCCGTCACCGGTGCTCCCTGCGGAGGGTGACGGCTGCCCGGGTCACGGCGCTCTCGTCGGCGCCGGCGAGATGGGCGAGCAGGGCCTCGCGCAGCAGTTCGATGCGCTGGTCCAGGGAGTGCCGGTGGTGGCTGTCGTGCAGGGCCCGGAAGGCGGGGTCGCCGAGGAAGCCGGCGAGGAACACCTCGGCGAGGTTCTCCGCGGTGGGCTCCTCGATGGTGATGGCGATGTGGATGGAGTTGCCCTCGCGGGCGGTGGCGTAGTGCGGGGTGCTGTGCGGCATGTACAGCACGTCGCCGGGGCGCAGGGTCAGCTCGACGCGGCGCTCCTCGGGGATCTCGCCCTGGTGCAGGGTGGAGTCGCCGGTGGAGGTCTCGTCGATGCGGCCCACCACCCAGTCCTTGACGCCGGCGACCTGGAGGATGAAGACGTGCGCGCCGTCGTAGTGGGCCTGCATCGCGGTCTTGCCGGGCGGGCTGAGGAAGACGAACGACTCCAGCCCGCCGCTGAAGTGCGGCTCCAGGCCCTTGACCAGGGTGCGGATGCGCGGATGCCAGTGCTCGGCCTGGTTGAACTTGAAGGTGGCGCCGGCCGCGAAGTCCTCGCGGATCCGCTCGGGCCGGATGTAGCCGGGCAGTTCGTGGCCGACGACCCGGCGTTTGCGGGTCATGTCGCTGATGGCGGTGCGCACGCCCTCGTTGAAGACGGTGAAGTACGGCCGGGACAGCAGGCCGCACTCGACCTCGTCCCACATCTCCTGCTCGGTGATGAGCCGGGTGAGGTCGCTGTGCGCGCGCAGCAGGACGGGCTGGTTGGCCCAGTGGTCGCGGAAGAAGGCCTCGGTGTCGCCGACCAGGTGCTCCAGCCGGGTGGGCACCCCGTCGTGCCCGTCGTGCCCCGCCGCCGGGACGGTCTCGCGGATCTCGGTGGTCGTGGTGGTCATCAGCCGATCGCCTCCCGCATCGTCTCGAGGGCCGTGCGCGCCCAGTGGGCGCCGTCCAGGGTCCGCGCCCGCTCGGTCAGGGCCGAGCGGACCTCGCTGGTGCGCACCGTGAGCGGGCGGGTGTGGAAGTGGTGCACGAGGTTGTGCTCGTCGTCCAGGAACCGCCGCAGGAGCGCGTCGATCAGGTCCTCCGGGGTCGGTTCGGTGAGCGTGAACGTCAGGTGGAGGGAGTCCCCGTCGCGGGCGACCGCGTCGTGCGGCCAGCCGTGCGGCAGGTACAGCACGTCGCCCGGTTCGAGGGTGAAGACATGGGTGGGGCGGTCGGCGTCGACGTCCAGGCCCGCCGAGGCGCCGATCTGGTCGGGCTCGGCGTACAGGTGCCACTCCTTGCGGCCTTCGAGCTGGATGGCGAGCACATGGGCGGCGTCCCGGTGGGGCAGCATGCCGCGTGACTCCTCGGGCGTCCAGAAGACGTAGGAGTTGGCCGCCACGGGCAGGATGTCCTGGAGCTGCCGCGCGATGTCGCGGGTGGGCCGGTGCCAGTCCCCCACCTGGTTGAGCTTGAGCGAGGCCCCGCCCGCCATGTGGCGGCCCACGGCCTGGGGGTCGGCGAATCCGGCGACCTTGTGCCCGATCACGTCCCGCTGCGTCGTGTACGAGGACACGGTGGGCACCTCACCGTGCTTGAGCAGGGTGAAGTAGGGCCACTTGAGGAGACTGCTGTCGAGCAGCCGCCGTATGTCGTCCGACGTGAGCAGCCCGGAGGGGTCGACGGCCTGCTTCTCGACGCGGTGCGAGACGCCCCACGCGGCGTCCCCGAGGAGCCTGTCGGTCAGGGCGGCAGGCAGTGGGGTGGCTGCGGTCATGCGGGTGCCAACCTTTCCAGTCCGTGGCGCCCGGGAGCACGACCGGCTCCCGGGCGGCCGTCTGCTGATGCCGTCAGGCCTCGTTGATCTGGCTGAGGACCGTCATGGGGGCGTCCGCGGCCTCCTCGTTGTTGTTGAGGACGGCGGCCTTCTCCGGGTCGACGAGGCCCTCGCCCGCGAGGCGGGACTCGGCCGGCGAGGCAACAGCGTCGGTCTCGTTCAGGGACTGGAAAACGTCGCGCAGAGCCATGCGAAACCTCCTTTGGGACCACTGCCATTCAGTGGCCGTTCCTGGAGGAAACACGAGTGGCCTCGGGAAACGCCCGAGCGGTCCTCGCAGCGGGCTCGAACGCGGCCGTCTCCGCTGGTGCACGGGGTGAACGGCCGCCGGGGTCCGGACTCAGCCGACGACGGTCCAGGTGTCGCCGCCGGCCAGGAGGGCGGCCAGGTCGCCCTTGCCGCGCTGTTCGATCGCGGTGTCGAGCTGGTCGGTCATCAGGGTGTCGTAGACCGGCCGGTCCACGGACCGGAACACCCCGATCGGTGTGTGGTGGAGGGTGTCGGGGTCGGCGAGGCGGGAGAGGGCGAACGCAGTGGTGGGGGAGGCGGAGTGGGCGTCGTGGACGAGGATGTCGGCCTCGTTCTCGGGTGTCACGGTGACCACGTTCAGGTCGCCGGTGGCCGCGTCCCGCATCACGCCCCGGGAGCCGTCGGTGCCGAAGCGGATCGGCTGCCCGTGTTCCAGGCGGATGAGGGCCTCCTCGGCCTGCTGCCGGTCCTTGAGGGCGTCGAAGGCGCCGTCGTTGAAGATGTTGCAGTTCTGGTAGATCTCGATCAGGGCCGTGCCGGGGTGGGCGGCCGCCTGGCGCAGTACCTCGGTCAGGTGTTTGCGGTCGGAGTCGATCGTGCGGGCGACGAAGGAGGCCTCGGCGCCGATGGCCAGTGACACCGGGTTGAAGGGGGCGTCCAGGGAGCCCATCGGCGTCGATTTGGTGATCTTGCCGAGTTCGGAGGTGGGGGAGTACTGGCCCTTGGTGAGGCCGTAGATCCGGTTGTTGAACAGGAGGATCTTGAGGTTGACGTTGCGGCGCAG
>NZ_JBEXZD010000053.1:0-50393 GCF_040628575.1 Streptomyces sp. NPDC006393 | reverse complement strand
GGGCGCCACGAGGGTGGCGCCCGGCCGAGGCCGGCTCCGGGGGATATGGGCGGATGTGGAAGGGGCTGGCCGGACTCAACCGGCCGGCGGCGGCGCGGTCGAGCCGCGCAGGACCAGTTCCGGTTCGAAGAGCAGCTCACCGGGGTGCGACCGGGTCCCCTGGAGCTGGGCGCACAGCAGCTCGACCGCCGCGCGGCCCATCGCCTCGATGGGCTGCCGGACGGTGGACAGCGGCGGCTCGGTGCAGTTCATGAAGGCGGAGTCGTCGAACCCCACGACCGAGACGTCCGCCGGGACGGAGAGCCCGCGCCTGCGCACGGCCCTGATGGCACCGAGGGCGAGCGGGTCGCTCGCGCACACGATGCCGGTGACGCCCGCGTCCAGCAGGCGGGCGGCCGCGGCCTGTCCCCCTTCGAGCGAGAACATCGACCGCACGACGGACTCCTCGGGCAGCTCCGCGCCCGTGGCCCGCGCCACCGCCCGGGCGGCCTCCAGCTTGCGGCGCGAGGGAACGTGGTCGCTGGGGCCGAGGATCAGGCCGATCCGCTCGTGCCCCAGCGAGGCCAGGTGCCGCCACGCCTGCTCGACCGCGACGGCGTCGTCGCAGGCGACACAGGGGAAGTCGAGGCCCTCGATCGAGGCGTTGATGAGCACCACGGGGATGTCCCGCTCGGCGAGCTGCCGGTAGTGGTCGTGCGGGGCGTCGGCCTGCGCGAACAGGCCACCGGCGAAGACCACGCCGGACACCTGCTGCTGGAGCAGGAGGTCCACGTAGTCGGCCTCGGACACGCCGCCCTTGGTCTGCGTGCACAGCACCGGGGTCAGCCCCTGCTGGGCCAGCGCCCCTCCGATGACCTCCGCGAAGGCCGGGAAGATCGGGTTCTGAAGCTCCGGCAGCACCAGGCCGACGAGCCGGGCGCGCTCTCCGCGCAACTGGGTGGGCCGCTCGTACCCGAGCACGTCGAGGGCCGTGAGGACGGCCTGGCGGGTCGACTCGGACACCCCGGGCTTGCCATTGAGGACACGACTGACCGTCGCCTCGCTGACCCCCACCTTCTTAGCCACCTGAGCAAGTCGTCGCGTCATGTACGCAAGGCTAGCGCAATTCTCGCAAGCGGATTGCGGCCGGGGTGCTGGGATCGAGGGAGGCCGCGCTCCCAGCGGAGCGTGAGTATGCCGGACAACACCGAGGGATCGGACGGGCGGAGCCGTGCAAAATCCACGCAGGACTTGCAAAGATCAGTGCCCGCGGACCCGGAGCCGCCTCGCCCTCACGGCGGGACGGCCCGAAGGCCGGTCCCGCGGCGGTGTCACGCCCGCTGTGCCACGACGGCCACCGGGCACTGGGCGTGGTGCAGCAGCGAGTGGGCCGTGCGGCCGAGCTGGAGGCCGAAGGGCCCGGTCCTGTGCCGCGCCCCGACGACCACCAGGTCCGCGGCGGCCGAACGGTGCACGAGCACCCGGTGCGCCGGACCCTCGGCCGCCGCGGGGCGCACCCGTACCGCCGGATGGGCGGCGATCGCCTCGCTCAGCGATTCCTCCAGTTCGGCGGCCGCCCGGCCCTCGGGCGCGTGGGCCGCTTCCCCGGCCGCTGTGGCGCCGCCGGCCGTCCTGAGGACGGGCCGGCGCCAGGCCCGTACGACGTCGAGGACGCAGCCGCGTGCCTCGGCCTCCCGGAAGGCGAACCGCACGGCCTCGTCGCATGTGCCGGTCTCGCCGGCGCCGAACAGGATCCGCTCGTGGGTGCCGGCCAGGCCGGCGGCGTCACCGCGCACCACGACCACCGGGCACTGGGCCCGGCCCGCCACGGCCAGACCGACGGAGCCGAGGAGCAGCCCCTTCAGCTCGCCGCGCCCACGGGATCCGGTGATCAGCACGGAGGCGTGGTTGCCCTCGCTCAGCAGGCCGGTCACCGCGTCCTCGGGGAGGATGTCGGTGGTCACCTTCACATCGGGGCCGCGCCGCCGGGCCCGCTGCGCCGCGGAGGCGATCAGCTGCTCCGCCCTGACCTGCTCCCAGGGACGGTCGGCGCCGCCCGCCGGGGCGGCGCCCTCGTAGCGCTCCCAGAGCGAGGCGTACACCAGCCGTAGCGGCAGACCGTGCCGGACGGCCTCGTCCACCGCCCAGTCGACCGCCGTCAGACTCGCCTCGGACCCGTCGACGCCCACGACCAGGGGCAGTTCCATCGTCTCCACCGCCTTTCACCGGTCCGCCTCGTCGTTCACATCGTTCGGCAGGAGGTCCCGCTGCCACCGTCGCATCCCGCACGCCCCGGCGCGAGGGCGGTCCGCCTCCGTCCCGGGGACCTACGGCCCGTCGGCGCCGTCCGGACCGAGCGGTCTTGGCGTCGGGGCGGTCCGTGTGGTGTCCTGAAAGCGGCGGGAAGGATCGCCGGAAAGACGCGGAGAAGCGGCTCCGGCCGCGCACCGCGCAATCAGGATCCGCGAGAAGCGGATGGTCCTTCCCGTCCTTTGGTGTCGTCCTCTGGCGACGTCCTTTCCCGTCGTTCTTTCGCGTAGTTCTTTCGCCGCGTCCTCCCGCATCGGCCTTGCGTGTCGGGGCTCCCCGCCGCCTGGGCCGGAGGTCCCCGAAGCGGGTCCGGTCGGCCCATGGCACCGCGGCCTGCCCCGGCGGAGCCTGAAAGCAGCAGACCCACGGCCTCGTCCGACGGGAACGAAGGGAGCCGGTGCGATGACCTCCACCATTACTCTGGCCACGGCACTGCCGGCCGGGCACCGCGAACGGCTCATGGACGTGGGCCGCGAGGTGTGCTTCGACGTCGGCAGCCGCCTGTTCGAGGAGGGCCGGCACGCCGACCGGTTCTGGATCGTCAGGACCGGGACGGTCGCCCTCGACCTGCATGTCCCCGGGCGCCGCCCCGCCGTCATCGAGTCCGTCGGACATGGGGAACTGCTCGGCTGGTCCTGGCACTTCCCGCCCTACGTGTGGCAACTGGGTGCCGAGGCCATGAGCCCGGTCCGGGCCCACGAGTTCGACGCCGACGCCGTGCGGATGCTGTGCGCCGGGGATCCCGAGTTGGGACGCGCGGTCGCCGTCTGGGTCGGGAAGGTGGTCGCGCACCGGCTGCAATCGGCCCGTGTCCGGCTCCTCGACCTCTACGCCCCGTACGGCAGCGGCACCAGGTGACGAGCGCGGCCTCCGGGCCGCGCGGCCACCGTACCTGCGCATCGTCGGCCCGCTTCACGCCGCTGCGCCGGCTGTCCGAGCCGCGCGACGCTCGCCGTGCCCGAGTGACAGGGCGATGCGACCCTGGGGCATGGCCCACACGAAGGCGGCGAAGCTGCCGCGCAAGAGGTACGAGAAGGAACTGCTGCGCCTTCAGACGGAGTTGGTGCAGGTCCAGGAGTGGGTACGGGCGACCGGTGCCCGGCTGGTGGTGGTGTTCGAGGGGCGGGACGCGGCCGGCAAGGGCGGCACGATCAAGCGGGTGACCGAGCACCTCAATCCGCGCGTCGCCCGGATCGCGGCGCTGCCCAAGCCGACCGAGCGCGAGCGCACCCAGTGGTACTTCCAGCGGTACGCCGAGCAGCTGCCGGCCGCCGGGGAGATCGTGCTCTTCGACCGGTCCTGGTACAACCGGGCCGGGGTCGAGCACGTGATGGGCTTCTGCACCGAGGAGGAGTACCGGCGGTTCCTGCGCCAGTGCCCGGTCTTCGAGCGGTTGCTCGTGGAGGACGGGATCCTGCTGCGCAAGTACTGGTTCTCGGTGAGCGACGACGTACAGGAGGAGCGGTTCCGGCGCCGTCTGGAGGACCCGCTGCGGCGGTGGAAGCTGTCGCCGATGGACCTGGAGTCGATCACCCGCTGGGAGGCGTACTCACGGGCCAAGGACGAGATGATGGCGCACACCGACATCGCCGAGTCGCCCTGGTTCGTCGTGGAGAGCGACGACAAGCGCCGCGCCCGGCTGAACATGATGGCTCACCTGCTGAGCACCCTGCCGTACCACGACGTCTCGCCGCCCGTGCCGGAACTGCCGCCGCGGCCGGAGCCGACCGGGTACGAGCGTCCGCCGCGCGATCTGCGGACCTACGTCCCCGATCACGCGGCGGACCTGTGAGCGGACGGCACTCCCACCGCGGTCAGGGGCCGGACGGGGTGCCGGCGTCGCTCACCGGCGCTTGCCAGACCAGCCTGGTTCCCCCGCCGTCGGGGGTGGTCCACTCCAGGTCGCCGCCCAGAGCGCGGGCCCTCTCGGCCATGTTGGCCAGGCCGCTGCGGCGGCCCTCGGCGGGAATGCCCACACCGTTGTCCGCGACGGTGAGCCGCACCGTCCTGCCGTCCGTCTCCAGCGCCACCTCGACCCGGTCGGCGTGCGCGTGCCGGGCGACGTTCGTCAACGACTCCGACAGCACCGCCACCACATGGTCCGCAACCTCCCTGGGCACATGAGTGTCCAGCAGACCCTCCATCCGCACACTCGGCGCGAACCCCATCACCCGCGCGGCCTCGGCGACCACCCGCACCGCACGCGCCCGCAGACCCGGAGCCGCCTCACCCTCACGCGTCCGCAGACCGAAGATCGTCGACCTGATGATCTTTATGGTCTCGTCGAGGTCGTCGACGGCCCGCAGCACCCGTTCCTTGGCACTGGCGTGGTCGATGAACCGGCCCGCGCTCTGCAAGGTCATCCCCGTGGCGAACAGCCGCTGTATGGCGAGGTCGTGCAGGTCCCGCGCGATCCGGTCGCGGTCCTCCAGCAGCGTGATCTGCTCCGCGTCCTGGCGCCGCTCGGTCAGCTCCATGGCGAGGGCGGCCTGCGCGGCGAAGGCCTTGAGCAGTTCCAGCTCGGTGTCGGAGAAGTTCCCGGCCCCCGTCTCGCGGACGAGCAGCACCACTCCGCGCGCCTGGCCGCCTGTGCCCACGGGCACGGCGACGGCCGGGCCGAGGCCGGAGAACCGCGGCGGTCCGGCCGTGACACGTGCGTCGTGCGCGATGTCCGGGCTGCTCACGGGTGTGCCGCTCGTGAACGCCTCCCCCGTGAGGGTGCCGTCGACGGGCAGCACCAGCCCACGATGGGCCTCCGCCTGCCGGCCGATGGCCAGTTCCACGGTGAGCGTGTCGGTGTCCTTGACGGGGGTGGACATCGCGGCGAGCGCCGAGCCGGTGATCTCGCGGGCGCGTTCCGCGATCAGCTTGAGCACCTCCGCCTGGGCGGCCCCGGACATCAGACTGTGGGTGATCTCCGCGTTCACCTCCAGCCAGCGCTCACGCAGCCGGGACTCCTCGTACAACCGGGCGTTGTCGATCGCCACACCCGCCGCCACCGCCAGCGTGGACAGAACCGACTCGTCCTCCTCGTCGAACTCCGCCCCGCCCCGCTTCTCCGTCAGATAGAGATTCCCGAACACCTGATCACGCACCCGGATCGGAACCCCCAGGAACGTGTTCATCGGGGGATGATGCGCCGGGAAACCGTACGACGACGGATGCTCGGACAGCCTCGCCAGCCGCAGCGGCTCCGGATGCCGGATCAGCTCACCCAGAATCCCGTGCCCCTCCGGGAACGGACCGATCCGGGCGATGAGGTCCTCGCTCACGCCGACGGTGTGGAAGGCGGACAGCCGCCTGCCGTCGGGGCCGATCACGCCCAGCGCCGCGTACTCGGCGTCGACGAGAGTGGCCGCCGCCTCCACGATGCTGCGCAGGACCTGCTCCAGGTCCAGCTCCCGGCCGACGGAGAGCACCGCCTCCAGCAGGCTGTGCACGCGGTCCCGGGTGCCGCGGGCCGCGTCCAGGCGCGCCTGGAGCTCCTCCAGCAGCTCGTCGAGCCGCAGCTGCGGCAGCCGCACCCGGGCGTCCTCGGCCTCCTCGGAGCCTCCCACCGCTCTTCCTCCAAGCCCCTGTGACGTGCTGAAAGGCGTTCCGCTCAGCCGTCACAGTAGTCGCTGCGACCCGGGCCCGGCACGGATGCGCCGCCGCGGCGGCGCGATCCGGGCGAAACAGCGTCACGGGACCGGCCCGTCCGGCCGCCCCGTTCATCGGCCGCCTCAGCCGTCCCAGGTCCAGTCGGCGACCTCCGGCAGGTCCACGCCGTGCTCGCGGATCCACGCCTGGTGGCGCAGCCGGGTGTCCTCCATGCGCTGACGTACGGCGGCGGCTCGGACGGCGAGGCCGGGGACGCGGTCGATGACGTCCATGACCAGGCGGTAGCGGTCGAGGTCGTTGCTGACCACCATGTCGAACGGGGTGGTGGTGGTGCCGATCTCCTTGTAGCCGCGGACGTGCAGGTGGTCGTGGCCGGTGCGGCGGTAGGCCAGTCGGTGGATGAGCCACGGGTAGCCGTGGTAGGCGAAGATCACCGGCTTGTCGGCGGTGAACAGCCCGTCGTACTCGAAGTCGGTCATGCCGTGCGGGTGCTCCTCGGCGGGCATCAGCCGGGCGATGTCGACGACGTTGACCACGCGCACGGCCAGCTCGGGCAGGTGCCGGCGCAGCAGCTGGGCGGCGGCCAGCACCTCCTGCGTGGGCACGTCGCCCGCGCAGGCCAGCACCACGTCGGGTTCGCGGCTGCCGTCCTCGGTGCCGGCCCAGTCCCACACCCCGGCGCCGCGCGCGCAGTGCACCGTCGCCTGGTCCATGGGCAGCCAGTCGAAGCAGGGCTGCTTCCCGGCGACGATCACGTTGACGTAGTCGCGGCTGCGCAGTGCGTGGTCGGCCACCGACAGCAGGGTGTTGGCGTCCGGCGGGAAGTAGACCCGCACGGCCTCGGGGCTCTTGTTGAGGATGTGGTCGACGAAGCCGGGGTCCTGGTGGGAGAAGCCGTTGTGGTCCTGGCGCCACACGTGCGAGGTCAGCAGGTAGTTGAGGGAGGCGATGGGGGCGCGCCAGGTCAGGCGGCGGGTGGTGCGCAGCCACTTGATGTGCTGGTTGACCATGGAGTCGACGATGTGCACGAAGGCCTCGTAGCAGGAGAACAGCCCGTGCCGGCCGGTGAGGAGGTAGCCCTCCAGCCAGCCCTGGCAGGTGTGCTCGGACAGGATCTCCATCACCCGGCCGTGCGGGTCGAGGTTCTCGTCGACGGGCAGGGTCTCGGCCTGCCAGGCCTTGCCGCTGGCGCCGTAGACGGCCTCGAGGCGGTTGGAGGCGGTCTCGTCGGGGCCGACGAGACGGAAGTCGCGCCGGCCGGCGGTGGCCGCCATTACGTCCTCGAGCAGGTCGCCGAGGACGCGGGTGGGCTCGTGCAGGGTGGCGCCGGGCTTGTCGACCTCGACGGCGTGCTTCTCCAGCGGCGGCAGTGGCAGCTCGCGCAGCAGCAGTCCGCCGTTGGCGTGCGGGGTGGCGCCGAGCCGGCGGGCGCCCGCCGGGACGCAGGCGAGGACGTCGGGGCGGGGGGCGCCGTGCTCGTCGAACAGTTCCTCGGGCCGGTAGGAGCGCAGCCATGCCTCCAGTTGCCGCAGGTGCTCGGGGTTGTCGCGGACGGCGGCGAGCGGGACCTGGTGGGCGCGCCAGGTGCCCTCCACGGGCAGGCCGTCGACCTCGGCAGGGCCGGTCCAGCCCTTCGGGGTGCGCAGCACGATCATCGGCCAGCGGGGCCGGTCGGTGACGCCGTCCTCGCGGGCGGCGCGCTGGATCGCGGCGACGCGGTCGGCGGCGGTGTCCAGGGCGGCGGCCAGGGCGCGGTGGACGGTTGCCGGGTCGTCGCCGGTGACGTGAAGGGGGTCGTGGCCGTAGCCCCTCAGCAGGTCGTCGAGTTCCGCTTCGGGGAGCCGGGCCAGGATCGTCGGGTTGGCGATCTTGTAGCCGTTCAGGTGCAGGATCGGCAGGACCGCTCCGTCGTGGACCGGGTCGAGGAACTTGTCGGAGTGCCAGGACGCGGCCAGCGGGCCGGTCTCCGCCTCGCCGTCGCCGATCACGCACGCGACCAGCAGATCGGGGTTGTCGAACGCGGCACCGTAGGCGTGGGAGAGCGCGTAGCCGAGCTCGCCGCCCTCGTGGATCGAGCCCGGCGTCTCGGGGGCGACGTGGCTGGGCACACCGCCGGGGAAGGAGAACTGCTTGAACAGCCGGGCCATGCCGACCGCGTCCCGGGTGACGTCCGGGTATGTCTCGGTGTACGAGCCCTCCAGCCAGGAGTTGGCCAGCACCGCGGGGCCGCCGTGACCGGGGCCCCAGATGCACAGGGTGTTCAGGTCGCGGGTCTTGACGATCCGGTTGAGGTGGGTGTGGACCAGGTTGAGGCCGGGCGAGGTGCCCCAGTGGCCCAGCAACCGCGGTTTGACGTGCTCCGGGCGCAGCGGCTCGGTCAGCAGGGGGTTGGCCATGAGGTAGATCTGGCCGACGGAGAGGTAGTTCGCGGCGCGCCAGTGGGCGTCCAGCGTCGCGAGCTCCTCGTCCGTGAGCCCGGCGGGGGCCTGCCGCGTCTCGACGGACATCAGGGATCCTTCCTGGTCGACGTGCTCGGGAACAGCGGTGGGGCTGCCGCACCTGGGTGCCGGCGGCACACCACTTCCACCCTCCGGTGGCCGCCCGGGTACCCGGCAGGGCCGTTCGGGTCACGCCCGGGGGCCGGACGTCGCCGATGCGTGACCGCCTCCGCCGGCCCTTGACACGGCATCAGGCGTCCGCCACCGTGGAACCGCTCCCACGCTCGACACCCGCACCGCGTTCCCCCACCTCGAGCACGCGGAGCGAGCGAGCAGCCATGCTCCGGGGCCGTCGCGCCTTCCCCCGGCATGTGTCTCCCGGCCGTTCACACCAGTACGGTCGGCACGCCCGGGACACCGCCGTATGACAGGCCGGGCGTGCCGCCGGCCCGACCCGGGCGGGAGCGGCACTCACGCCGTGAGGCGTTGCCCGGTGGACACCACCTCGTCCGGCCGCGACATGGACACGACCTGTTCGGACGCGATCCGGGCCGTCACAGGTCGGCGGCGCGCCGCCTGGTTCCGGCCCCCCGACACCGAGGAAGGAAGACCCGCATGTTCCGATCGAAACGAGGCACGACCGCCGGTCCGTTACCCCGCCGATGGGTCGGTGCGCTGGTCGCGGCCGTTCTGACGGCCCTGTGCCTCGGCGCGACGGGCCGGTCCTCCGCCGCCGCGGCCTACCCCGGCCCCGGCGCGGTCAGCGGTGACACCGGTGTTCACGACCCGTCCACGGTCAAGCGGCCGAACGGCGGCTACCTGGTCGCCTACACCGGCGACAACATCGGCCTGAAGTACTCCCCGGACCGCACCGCGTTCCACAACACCGGCGTGGCCTTCCCCGGCGGCGCCTCCTGGACCTACGGCTACACCGGCAACTCGCGCAGCCTGTGGGCGCCGGACCTCTCCTACCACAACGGCCAGTACTACATGTACTACGCCGCCTCCACCTTCGGCTCCAACCACTCCGCGATCTTCCTGGCCACCAGCCCCAGCGGCGACCCCGGCACCTGGACCAACCGCGGCCTGGTCATCGCCTCCCAGACCTCCGACAACTACAACGCCATCGATCCCAACCTCGTCGTCGACGCGCAGGGCCGCTGGTGGCTGGACTTCGGCTCCTTCTGGTCCGGCATCAAAATGGTCGCCATCGATCCCTCCACGGGTCTGCGCGCCGACACCACCGTCCGCTCCGTCGCCGGCCGCGGCGGCGGCCCCATAGAGGCCCCGTACATCTTCCGCCACGGCGACTACTACTACCTCTACGTGTCGTTCGACTACTGCTGCCGCGGCGCGCAGAGCACCTACCGCATCATGGTCGGCCGTTCCACGTCCGTCACCGGCCCCTACTACGACCGCAACGGCGTCGCCATGACCTCCGGCGGCGGCACCGAGATCCTCGCGAGCCACGGCGGCATCCACGGCCCCGGCGGCCAGGGCGTCTTCGCCGACACCGACCACGACATCCTCGACTACCACTACTACGCCGACAACGGCACCCCGCTGCTGGGGATCAACTGGCTCGGCTACGACTCCGCGGGCTGGCCCTACGTCTTCTGACCGCCGACGGCCAGGGGTGGCGAGGGGCACGGCCCGGTGATTTGCTCGTTATGTCCGTGATGGGGGCCCCTCGCCGACAAGGACTCCGCGTGACCGCCGCACACCGCGCATCCACGTCCGGCATGGCCGGCGGGTTCGGGCTGGACGATGCCGTGATCGGAGTGCTGTTCCGGCAGTCGCCGACCGGCCTGCACATCTACGACGCGCAACTGCGACTGGTCCGGGTCAACACCGGGGCCCGGTTCATCCACGAGTTCCCGGTCGACCGCATGCTGGGGCGCCCGATGCTCGACGTGCTGCGGACCTACCGGGCCGACGAGCCGGAGGGCGTCGAAGAGACGGCGCGCGAAGTGCTGGAGACCGGCGTCCCCGCTCTCGACGTGCAGTTCCGGGTGCGGAGCCCGGAAGACCCCGTGCGGGAGCATGTGAGCTCCGCGTCCTTCTTCCAGCTGCGACAGGCCGACGGAACGGTGCAGGGCCTGGCCTCCATCGTCACGGACGTCACCGAGCGGGTCCGGGCCGAAGGCCGGCTCCGCCTGCTGAACCGGGCCACCGCAGGCGTCGGCAGGACTCTGGACGTGTTCCGCACCGCGCGGGAACTGTGCGACATCGTGGTCCCGGAGCTGGCCGACGTGGTGACCGTGGACGTGCTCGACTCCGTGCTGCGGGGTGACGCGCCCGCCGTCGGCACCGTGGACGTCAGACTGCCGCTGCGCCGCGCGGCCTCCCGGGCAGTGGGCGACGCGGACAGCCGGCACGGCCCACCGGCCGGCGCCGCCCTGAAGATCTGCGCCCCTTGCCGCCGAGACGTCCTGCCGGTCCTGGAGCCCGAGCTGGTCCCGGTCCTGCGTCCGGGCCACCCGGGAGACACCGCGCTGATCGCGGCCGGGGTGCACTCCATGATCACGGTGCCGTTGCGCGCCCGGGGGGTCGTGCTCGGCCTGGTCTCCCTGTACCGCTCGCACAACCCCGTACCGTTCGACCGGGACGATCTGGGACTCGCCGAGCAGCTGGCGGCCGGGACGGCCCTGTGTCTGGACAACGCCCGCCTGTACCACCGGGAGCGCTCGGTCGCCCGCATCGTCCAGCGCAATCTGCGGCAGCCCGCGTCGCGGTGTCACGCGGCCGTGGACACCGCCCACGTGTACGTTCCCGCGGGCGCCGGAGGCGGCTGGTTCGACGTCATCCCGCTCTCGGGCTCGCGTGTCGCCCTGGCGGCCGGGGACACGACCGGCCGGCTCGTCGACGCCGCGGCGGCCATGGGGGAACTGCGCGCCGCCGTCACCGCCCTCTCCGAGCTCGACCTGCCGCCGGACGAGATCCTCGCCCGCCTGCACGATCTGGCCAGCCGGTTCGCCCGCGCCCCACGCGGTCCTGACCCCGAGGAGTCGACCGACCAGACCTGGCCGGCCACGTGTGTGTACGCCGTCTACGATCCGGTCACCAGGAGCTGCTCCATGGCCGCCGCCGGGCACCCACCGCCGGCCCTGGTCCTGCCCGACGGCGGCGTCGAACTGATCGAGATCACACCGGGACCGCCCCTGGGCCAGGGCGTCGGCGAGTACGCCGTCACCGAACGCACCCTGCCCGTGGGCAGCATCCTCGCCTTCTACAACCCCGCCCTGCTCCCGGACGGCGCCGGTGCGGCACGACCGCGGCACATCCCGCTGCACGAGCTGCGCCGCGTGGTGGCGGCCCACTCCTCGCTCCGGGCCAGGTGCGACGCACTCGCCGACACCCTGCTCCCGGAGCAGCCGCCGCAGGACGCCGTCCTGCTGCTCGCCCGCACCCGCGCGCTCGACGCGAACCGTACGGCGTCGTGGACCCTCCCCAATGACCCCCGGGTGGTCAACGACGCCCGGAGAAGAGTCGCCGGCCGGCTCTCCGAGTGGGGCCTGGACGACCTCGAGGACGACACCGCCCTCGTCGTCAGCGAACTGGTGACCAACGCCGTCCGCTACGCCAAGGGCCCCATCGAGCTCCGCCTGGTCCGCGACCAGACGCTCACCTGCGAGGTCACCGACGACAGCAGCACCGCGCCGCAGCTGCGCCGTGCCGTGGTCGGCGACGAGGGCGGCCGCGGGCTGTTCATCACCGCGCAGCTCACCGAACGCTGGGGTGTCCGGCCCACCCGGCGCGGAAAGACCGTCTGGGCCGAACTCCGCCCGGCGGCGGACTGAACGCGGCGGACCCGTATCACCGGTCGCGCGGCAGGCCGCGCAGCGTGGGCAGCAACGCCAGGGCCACCCGCAGATCCAGAGTGTCCGAGTCGATGCCGCGACCGAGGATCTGCTTGGCCTGCTGGACCCGATAGGTCACCGTGTTCGGGTGGATCACGAGCCGCTCCGCGGTCCGGGTACGGCTGCAGTTCTCGTCGAGATAGCAGGCGAGCGTGGTCGACAGGCGGAGGGTGTTCTCGTCGTCGGCGGCGAGGCGCCCGAGCACGCGGACGACGAAGGTGCGGGCCTGCTCCGGGTCCACGGTGCCGAGCGCGGCGACGGCCACATCCCGGTACCGGGTGACGGGCGTGGCGCGGGGTTCGGCCAGCATGACCACCCGGCGGGCGTGGGTGGCCTCGATGTGCGTGCGGCGGAAGCCGTCCAGCCCCTGCGCCGGGTCGCCGACCACGACCCGTACCCCGGCGGGCACGGGGAGCCGCGCCGGGTCGAGCTCCGCCTCGCTGAACGGCGTCGTACGGCTCAGCCACGCGGCGTACGTCTGCGGACCGAGCCCGTGCGTCAGCGTGGCGTCCGCGCCGACGGCCTGGCCGGCGGCGGCCACCACCCGCTCCACGGCGGACACCGCCCGAGGGTCGGACGTGGTCTCCACCCCCCAGGCGACCAGGCCGAGGTGGTGGCGGTTGAGCTCGTAGCGCAGCCTCGTCGTCGCCCGCTTCTGGTCACGTTCGCGTCCGGCGAGAATGGCCGCGATCGCCTCCGCGCGGGCCGCGGCGGCGCTCCGCAGCCACGCCTCCCGCTCCGCCGTGTACTGGCGTTCCGTCTGGGTGACCGTCACGTCGACGTACGCGAACAGCCAGCCCGAGGCGAGATCGAGGGCCGCCGCCTGCTCGGCCGCGCCCAGGGCCTGCCTGGTGATCCGGTCGAACAGCCACTGCCACATCATCTCGTGGCCGAGCCGGTAGGAGCGCAGTACCACCGCCAGGGCCAGCTGCCGGTGCACCACCGACCGTGTCGCCTCGACCGTGGACGCCGGCAGGTCGACCAGGCGTGGGTCGTCGCCCCGCTCCAGCATCCGCGCGATCAGCAGGAAGTGTGCCTCGTTGCTCTTGACGCTCTCGGCGACCGACTCGGCGTCCGGGAACCACGCGGGCTCCTCGGCCCGCAAGGCCTCGGTGGCCCGCGCCGCGAGCGCCCCCGCTTCCGTGGCCAGCTCCGCCGCGACCGGCCGCAGCACCTTCCGCCAGGCCTTCTGAGCAGCTGGCTTGCGCGCAGGCGCCCATCCGGTCTCCACGCGGCGAGTCTATCGAGGCCGTCTCCCGCGGGCGATCGGTCGATTGTGGCCGGGCGACAAGATCCGCGGCAGAGTTGTCAGGTCGGCACAAGCCCGCGCGGGGCCGCGCCGCATAGCGTCCGCGCATGCCCTCACCACGCATCAAGACCTCGGATCTGAGCGGTCGCTCCGTGGTCGTCACCGGGGCCGGCAGCGGCATCGGCCGGGAGCTGGCCCTGCTGTCCGCCCGCCGGGGTGCCGATCTCGCCCTGTGCGACATCGACGAGCAGGGGCTGGCGGAGACCTCCGCCGGCATCCGGGCCATGGGTCGCGCGGTCCTCACCCGGCGGGTCGACGTGTCCCGGGCCGCGGACACGGAGGCCTTCGCGGCAGCCGTCCACGACCGCTTCGGCGTCGCGGACCTGCTGGTCAACAACGCGGGCGTCGGACTGCTCGGCGGATTCCTCGACACCGGTCCCGAGGACTGGGACCGGCTGGTGTCGATCAATCTGATGGGTGTCGTGCACGGCTGCTCGGCATTCCTTCCCGCCATGGTCGAACGAGGCAGGGGCGGCCATGTCGTCAACCTCTCCTCCGCCGCCGGTGTCCTCGCCAACCCGCGGCTGTCGGCGTACAGCGCCACGAAGTTCGCGGTGTTCGGCCTCTCGGAGACGCTGCGCCTTGAGCTCCGCCCGCACGGGATAGGCGTGACCGCGGTCTGCCCCGGCGTGATCGACACCAACATCACCAGGACGACCCCGATCCGCGGCGGCGGCGACCACGACCGGCGCCGCGAGCACCTTTCCGCGCTGTACCGCAAGCGCGGCTACACGGCGGAGCGCGCCGCCCGCAACATCCTGCGTGCCGTGGACCGGGACAAGCCCGTGGCCCCGATCGCCGCCGAGGCCCATCTCGGCTACTGGCTGTCGCGCGCGGTGCCACCGGCCGGCCGCTGGTTCTCCGCCCGCCTCGCCGCGATGGCCGACTAGCGGCATCCCGGCACCACACCCCACCAGCACGATCAACCGACGGCGAACGCCCCGAGAGGTCCGACCCCATGTCCAAGGAACACTTCACTGACCAGGAGCTGGCCGAGGTCAAGGCGGCCCAGCGGCTGGCCTACGACGCGGTGGCCGCCGTGGAGGCACAGCTCTACGAGGGAATCACCGAGAAGCAGGCCGCCAAGGCCATCGAGGACTGGCTGCGCGCACACGGAGTGACCCGCTTCTTCCACTACGGCTTCGCCTGGTTCGGGGACCGCACCCGGTTCAAGAACTTCGAGAGGCCGCAGGGCGGGGCGCTCTCCAGTCTGCTCAACCCGAAGGTCGCCCACTTCGGCAGGCAGTTCCAGCCCACCGACCGCCCGCTGCGCCGCGGTGACGCGGTCATCCTCGACGTCGGCCCCGTGGTGGGCGGCTTCGCCTGCGACATGGGGTACTCGTGCAGCCTCGGGGGCGAGGACGACGAGGAGTTCCACGCCGCCCGGATGGCGCTGGAGCCGCACCGGGCGCTCATCCTCGACCTGGTCAGGCAGGGCGCCCCGCAGTCCCGGATCTACCGGGAGGTCGACAGGCTCATCGCCGACCAGGGCTACGAGAACATCCACAGCTACTACCCCGGGTCGGTCATCGCCCACAAGGTCGGCAAGGTGCCCGGTACCCGGCTGCCCACCTTCCGGGTGCAGGGGTTCAGCCCGCAGGCCCTCGCCTACCTGGGCGGGCACCTGCTCGAGTCCGCGATCCGGCCCCGTCTGAACCGCACCCCGCTGTGGGGCGAGACCTCCGACCAGCCCTGCGAGCCCGGTCTGTGGGCCGTCGAACCGCACCTCGGCAGGGGCGAGATCGGCGCCAAGTGGGAGGAGTTGCTCGTGGTCACCGAGGACGACGCCTACTGGCTCGACGACGACCTGCCCCACATCCGCTACTGGCAGCGGCACCGCGCCGCCTGACCTGCGACGACACACCCACTCACGCATCCCAGAACCTGAGAGAAACCCTATGACCGACGCGCAGCACGAGACCGCCACAGACCTCGCCGACCTGGCCGACCTGGCCGACCTGGCCGCGGAGACGTACGTCTTCGCCTACCCGCTGGTCCTCATGGAGCTGACGAAGCGGCAGATGACGTCCAGGTACGCCCCGGAGGTGGGACATGCTCCCATCAACACCTTCGCGCACGCCCCGGCGTTCCCGGACGCGGCCTTCGAGTCGGTGGTCAGCCCCAACGTCGACACCCTGTACTCGGTCGCCTGGCTCGACCTGTCGGCGGGCCCGGTGCAACTGTCCGTCCCGGACACGGACGGCCGCTACTACATGCTCGAGCTGCTCGACGCGTGGACCGACGTCTTCGCCTGCCCCGGCACCCGCACCACCGGCAACGGCGCCGGGGAATTCGCCCTGGTGGGTCCCGGCTGGGAGGGCGAACTGCCGGACGGCGTCCAGCGCATCGACGCCCCGACCGCCACGGTCTGGTGCATCGGCCGGACCTACACCGACACAGTGGCCGACTACCCGGCCGTCCACGCGGTCCAGGCCGGCTACCGGCTGACCCCGCTCGGTGACGCCACGGCCGCGACGAAGCCCGGGCCCGGCCCCGTGGACGCCGTGACGGCACCCGTCGACCAGGTCGCCGCGCTCGACGCCGCCACCTTCTTCGCGATGACCGCCCATCTGCTGGCGACCAACCCGGAGCGGGCCGCGGACGCCCCGATGACCGAGGCGCTGGAGCGGCTCGGCGTCATCGCCGGACGGCCGTTCGAGTGGGACGCCCTCGCCCCTCAGGAGCAGAAGGAGATCGCCCGCGGAGCGGCCGAGGGGCTGAAGCGCGTCGAGGAGCGGGGGCGCTGGCCGCGCGCCGAGTTCCACGACGGCTGGCTCACCGCGTACGACCTGGGCGAGTACGGCACGGACTACCTGCACCGGGCCTCGGTCGCCTGGGTCGGCCTGGGCGCGAACCTCCCGGCCGACGCGCTGTATCCCCTGTGCCGGGTGGACGCCGACCGCGAACCGCTGCACGGCAGCCACTGCTACACCCTCCACTTCGCGGCCGACGCCCTGCCCCCCGCCGACGCCTTCTGGTCGCTGACCATGTACAACGACCGGCAGTTCTTCGTGGACAACCCCCTGAACCGCTATGCCATCGGCGACCGGGACGCCCTGGAGTCCAACCCGGACGGCTCCCTGACCCTGCTCATCCAGCACGCGTCCCCGGGCGAGGGCCGCGAGGCCAACTGGCTGCCCGCGCCGGAAGGCCCGTTCAACCTGATCATGCGCCTCTACCTCCCCCGCCCGGAGGCCCTCGACGGCAGCTGGCGCATGCCCGGCGTCCGCCGCGCCGGCTGATCCCGCACCCGCAGCAGACCCAGCAACCGTGTCCGGCCCCCACGGGCCGGACCACACCTCACGGAGGTACCCCCTTGGGCTCGCCATCGTTGTGCCCGGGACGGGGGCCGGGCGTCGATGCTTCCGGCCCGTCCACGCCCCCGGTCTCCCGCCGCTACGCGTGGTACGTCTTCGCGCTCGCCTTCGGGCTGGCGCTCACGGACTACATCGACCGCCAGATCATCGTCTCCGCCTTCCCGTTCCTGAAAGACCAGTGGGGGCTCTCGGACACCCAGCTGGGCGCCCTGGTCTCCGTCGTCTCGGTGACCGTGGGCCTCGGCGCGCTGCCGCTCGCCCGCCTGGCGGACCGCTGGAGCCGGGCGAAGTCGATCGCCTTGATGGGCGTCGTCTGGAGCCTGGCCGCGTTCGGCTGCGCGCTCACCGGCAACTACGCCCAGATGGTCGCCGCCCGGGCGGCCGTCGGAGTCGGTGAGGCGGGCTACGGCCCGGCGGGCGGTGCCCTGCTCGCCGGCCTGTTCCCGCAGCGGAGGCGCTCCACGGTGGCGGGCGCCTTCCTGTCCGCGGGCCCCATAGGCGCGGTGTTCGGTGTCTTCCTGGGCGGCTTGATGGTCGGTCACCTCGGCTGGCGTGTCACCCTCGGCGTGTTCGCCGTACCGGGCGTGGTACTGGCGCTGCTGTTCCTCAAGGTGCGCGAGCGCCCCGCCCCCGGCACCGGGACGGCCACCACCGCCCGGAAGGTCCCGGCGCCCCCGGTCGGGGCGCGCGCCGTCATGGCCGAACTCTTCCGCTCCCGCACCGCCGTCCCGGTCTACCTCGCCAGCGCCCTGCAACTGGCGGTGCTCTCCACGCTCTTCGCCTGGCTGCCCAGCTACCTCACCCGGGCCTACGACTACTCCGACGCCCGGGCCGGCGCGGTGTCCGCCGTGGCGATCCTCGCCAGCGCCGTCGGCACCTTCGTGCTCGGCGGCCTCGCGGACCGCGCGAGCGCGACGCGCGCCCGGAACAAGCTCCTCTTCCCCGCCGCCTTCGCCCTGGTCGCCGTGGCGCTGCTGACTCCCGCCTTCGGGGCAGTGCCCACCGGGCCGGTGCAGCTGTGTCTGATCGTCGCCGGCACCTTCGCGGTGACCTCTGCCGTCGGCCCGGTCCCGGCCGTGGTGATGGACATCGTGGACTCCTCGGTCCGGGCCACCGCCCTCGGCATGCTGGTCCTGATGCAGAACCTGTTCGGCCTGGCCCTGGGCCCCCTGCTCACCGGCCGGCTCTCGGACGCGTACGGCCTGCCGGCCGCCCTCACCCTGATGCCCCTGTTCTGCGCGGGCTCCGCCGCCGCCCTCTGGTACGCCTCGCGGACCTACGAGCAGGACCTGCACGCGCAGGCCCGACGGGACGCGTTGCCCGCCGACGCCCTGTGAACCGGCCTTCCGACGACACCCTCTCCAGGAGAACCGATGCTCAACCTCGTCGCCATGCTCGAGGACAGCGCACGCGCCGTGCCCGACCGCACCGCCGTGGTCCTCGGCGACCGGCAGCTGACCTACGCGGAGCTCGACGCGTCCGCCTGCCGCGTGGCCAACCTGCTGCGCTCCAGGGGCATCGAGCCCGGCGACAAGGTCGCGCTCTCCTGCCCGAACGTGCCCTGGTTCCCCGTCGTCTACTACGGCATCCTCAAGGCCGGGGCGGTCGTCGTCCCGCTCAACGTGCTGCTGAAGAGCCGCGAGATCGCCTACCATCTGACCGACTCCGGCGCGAAGGCGTACTTCTGCTTCGAGGGCACGGCCGAACTCCCGATCGGGCAGGAGGGCTGGACCGGGTTCGCCGGGACCGAGGGCTGTGACCACTTCTTCCTGCTGACCGCCCACCCCACCGCCGACTCCCCGATCGCGGGCGCGCAGACCGCGACCGCCGCCCTGGCCGACCAGGACACGGAGTTCGCCGGCGTACCCACCGAGCCCGGCGACACCGCGGTCGTCCTCTACACCTCCGGCACCACCGGCCGGCCCAAGGGCGCGGAGCTCACCCACGCCAACATGACGCTGAACGCGCTCACCTGTCACAAGCTGTTCGGCGAAGTCGAGCACGACGTCCACCTGGTCGCGCTGCCGCTGTTCCACTCCTTCGGCCAGACGGTGCAGATGAACGCCGGGCTGGCCAGTCGGTCGACCCTGGTCCTGCTGCCGCGCTTCGACGCCGCCTCCGCTCTCGACCTGATGCGGCGCCACGCGGTCACCTTCTTCGCCGGTGTCCCGACGATGTACTGGGCCCTGCTCGGCGAGGCGGCCTCGGACGGTGCCGGCACCGAGGACCGCTGCTCCGGCGCCGGCGACGGCGTGGCGCGGATCGCCGAGAACCTGCGCATGGCCGCCTCCGGTGGCGCCGCGCTGCCGCTGGAGATCCACCGCCGCTTCGCGGAGCGTTTCGGCGTCACGATCCAGGAAGGCTACGGGCTGTCGGAGACCAGCCCGGTCGCCACGTTCACGCCGGTCGGTGCACAGGTGCGCCCCGGCTCGATCGGCCGGCCGGTCTGGGGTGTGGAGGTGCGGCTGGTCACCGAGGACTGGACCCCTGTCAAGGGCGCGGACGCGGTCGGTGAGATCGCCGTGCGCGGGCACAACGTCATGAAGGGCTACCACAACCGCCCGGAGGCCACCGCCGAGGTCATGCGTGACGGCTGGTTCCGCACCGGTGACCTGGCCCGCCGGGACGAGGACGGCTGGCTCTACATCGTGGACCGCGCCAAGGACATGATCATCCGCGGTGGGTTCAACGTGTACCCCCGGGAGATCGAGGAGGTCCTGCACACCCACCCGGCGGTGAGCATGGCCGCCGTCATCGGGGTGCCGCACGACAGTCACGGCGAGGAGGTCAAGGCCTGCGTCGTCCTCAACCCCGGCGCCGTCCTGACCGAGGACGAGCTCATCGCCTGGTGCAAGGAGACGATGGCGGGCTACAAGTACCCGCGCCGGGTGGAGTTCCTGGACGCCCTTCCCATGAACGCGACCGGGAAGATCCTCAAGCGGCAGTTGCGGAACGCTCCGTAGTCGGTGCCGCACTCGGGGGCCGGCCGGGGCCCGGCCGATCGTGCCGTCGCCCGTTCGGAGGACAACCGGTCGCCGGGACCCGGGCAGCGGCAGAGGCTGGACGGAACCTGTCCGCCGCCGTTCGCCTCGGCATCGCGATGCCGGCTGCGGCCCCGTCGGGAAGCAGTGGTGCTGATGAGGCTTGTCGTCGATCTGAACCGGTGCCAGGGGTTCGCGCAGTGCGCGTTCCTCGCCCCCGATGTCTTCACCCTGCACGGCAGCGAGGCACTGTTGTTCGATCCACAGTTCGACGCGTCCCAGCGGGAGAACGTGCGGCGGGCCGCGGCGGCGTGTCCGGTGCAGGCGATCCTGGTCGACTGGTCCGACGAACCGACCGCGGGGGTGGCGTCCCGTGTCGGCTGAGACGGATGCCCGCGGCTTCCGGCAGGACGGCCGCATCGTCGTCGTCGGCGCCTCCCTGGCCGGGCTGCGGGCCGCCGAGGCACTGCGGGAGGGGGGCTTCACCGGGTCGCTGACCATGGTCGGCGACGAACCGTACGAGCCGTACGACCGGCCGCCGCTGTCGAAGCAGGTGCTTCTGGGCCGGGTGCCGCCGGAGGGCGCCCTGCCGCGGCGACGGCAGATCGACGCCGAGTGGCGGTTGGGGGTGGCGGCGACGGGCCTGGACCGCGTCGAGCAGAACGTACGCCTCGCGGACGGCACGGAGCTTCCCTACGACCGGCTGCTGATCACCACCGGGGTTCGTGCGCGGCCCTGGATCCACCCGGAGGAAGCCGACCTCGACGGCGTCTTCGTGCTGCGCACCCGCGACGACTCGGTCCGGCTGATGCGGAAGCTGGCCTCGGGGACGCGCCGGATCCTGGTCATCGGTGCCGGGTTCACCGGCTCCGAGATCGCCTCCGCCTGTCGTGAGCGGGGACTGGAGGTCACGGTCGCCGAACGCGGCCCGGCGCCGCTGGTGGGCGCGCTGGGCGGGGTCATCGGTGAGGTGGCCGCCGGGCTTCAGCGGGAGCACGGGGTCGATCTCCGCTGCGGGATCACGGTCACCTCGCTGGAGGGCGACGCGGCGGGGCGGCTGCGGTGCGCGCATCTGTCGGACGGCACGGTGATCGAGGTCGATGTGGCGATGGTGTCCCTGGGGGCGACCCGCAACACCGACTGGCTCGCCGGCTCCGGGCTGGCGGCCGGTCCGCGGGGGATCGCCTGCGACGCGGGGTGCCGGGCCTTCGACGTCAACGGCATCGTCACCGACGACATCTACGCGGCCGGCGATGTGGCCCGCTGCCCGCATCCCCTCTTCGGCTACCAGTTCCTGTCGCTGGAGCACTGGGGCAACGCGGTGGAACAGGCCGAGATCGCCGCGCACAACATGATCTGCGCGCGTACCGAGCGCCGGCCGCATCTGTGGCTGCCGATGTTCTGGTCCTCCCAGTTCGGCGTCAACATCAAGTCGGTGGGCGTGCCCTCGCTGGGCGACGAGCTGATCATCGCCCAGGGAGACCTGGCCGAACGGAAGTTCGTCGCGGTCTACGGGCACCAGGGGCGCGTCGTCGCCGCGGTCTCCTTCGACGGCGGCAGGTGGCTGGAGTTCTATCGCCACCAGATCGAAGCCGCCGCACCCTTCCCGCCCGACTACGTCACGGTCGACCAGCACGCGGCGGCGCTCAAGGCGATCGACCCCGAGTTCCCCGACCCCGCCCTGCCGAGCCACGGCCCCACCGTCACCCTGTCCGGCCACTCGCCGAGCGAACGCCGCGTGGGCTTCGTCCCCGCACGCGCCTGACCACCCCGGGAGCGCCCGATGTCCGCCGCCACCGCCACCAAGCCTACGCAGTTCACCGACTACGCCCACCGGGCCGACCCGTATCCGCTGTACGCCGCGCTCCGCGAGGCGGGGCCGGTCGTACGCCAGGACGACGGAAGCTACCTCGTCACCACCTACTACGACATCCGCACCCTCGCCAACGACCCGCGGCTCAGCGCCGACCCTCGCAGCCTCACCCCCGGGACGGGAGGAGCGCTGGCGCAGGAGGAGGAGTCGAACCTGCGGCGCAGTTTCATCCGGCTGGACCCGCCGGAGCACGCCCGGCTGCGCGACGTGGCCATGGAACCGTTCGGCCCCCCGCACAGCCCGCGGTTCATCCACGACATGCGCACCGACCTCACCCGGATCATCACCGGACTGCTGGACGCCTTCGAGGGCAAGGACCAGGTCGACATCGTCGACGAGTTCGCCTACCAGCTCCCCGTCGCCGCCATCTGCAAGATCCTCGGCGTGCCGCACGAGGACGAGGGGCGCTTCCACGTCTGGGTGGAGAAGGTGGTCGACAGCCTCGACGCCGGCCCGGGCGAGGACGGCGCGCAACGCGCTCGCGAGGGCGACAGCGCCCGGCAGGAACTGGCCGTGTACCTCGCCGAACTGATCGAGGACAAGAAGCGCCATCCCGGTGAGGGCATGCTCGGCACGCTCGCCCCCCAGACGGGCCCCGGCGGACGCATGTCGCCCGCGGAACTGGTCAGCACCGCCGCCCTCCTGCTGCTGGCCGGCCACGAGACCACCGTCAACCTGATCAGCAACGCGACGCTCACCCTGCTGCGCCATCCCGACGTTCTGCAGCGGTTCCGCGCCGAACCCGGCCTGGCCGTACCCCTGGTCGAGGAAGTGCTGCGCTACGAGCCACCGGTTCAGTTCCTGCCGTTCTTCGCCGCCCTGGACGACATCGACGTCGCGGACACCGTCATCCCCAAGGGCTCACCCGTCTCGCTCCTGCTCGCCTCGGGCAATCGCGACCCGCGGCGCTTCGAGGACCCCGACCGCTTCGTCCCCGACCGCACCGACAACCAGCACCTGAGCTTCTACACCGGCATCCACTACTGCTTCGGCGCGGCCCTGGCCCGTTTGGAGGCCCAGATCGCGCTCACCGAACTCTTCCGCCGCGTCGACGGCCCCCGGCTCGTGGAGGACCCCCCGCCCTACCGCCAGAGCCCCGTACTGCGCGGTCCCCGCCACCTGCCCCTGGCCCTCCGGGGAGTCACGCCCTGAGCGGCTTCCCGGCACCTCGCCGGCCGGGGCATGGGGGGCGAGGCGCCCCCCGGTGTTATTGAATGAGATGTGCGGTCAGGGATCTCGGGGCCCGCCGCACGGGTCCGAGTACGGCCCCGGCGCTGCGCCGGGGATTGCTGAGAGAGCCGCATGGACTCCACACCCTCGCCCTCGTCCTCTTCGGCGTTCGACCTGGTCAGCAGCGCCCTGGGACGCTACCTCCCGCGCGGCGGAGTGACAGCGGCCCCCGGCCGCGCCGACGCGCAGGCGCAGGAGCAGGCGCAGGGCGATCGCACCACCCGCCCACGCCCGCCCGACGACCCGGAAGCCGGCCCTCAGGATCAGATTCTCGGCGCGGTCAACCTGGACCGGGAGCTGAGAGTCACCCGCTGCAACCTGGAGGCCCCCGTGTTCGAGGGCCTGGACGCCCTGCCCGGGGACCCCTTCGTCGATCTTCTGCCCCCGGGGGACGTACCGACGGTCACACGGCGGCTGCGGCAGGTCCTGGAGACCGGTGAGGCGCACGTCGCCCGGATCCAGCGCCTGCGCCGCGGCGACGGGTCGGAGCTGGTGGTCTCGATGAGCATCCTGCCCGCCGCGGTGCCCCAGGAGGGCCTGACCGTCTCCGTGATCGCCATGGCCAGGAGGCTGCACCTGTACGCCGCGGAGACCGCGATCGGCACCTCGCTGGACATCGGCGAGACCGCGCAGTCGCTGGCGCAGTCCCTGCTGGCCTGGGGAGAGGTCGCCGCCGTCGACCTCGACTTCGCCGTGTGGACGGGCGAGGGAGTCACCGACCAGCCGCACGGCCGCATCCGGCTGCGTCGGGCGGCGCTGGTGCCGGACCGCGCATGGCCCGAGGGCTACGTGACGCCGGGCGACGATCTTCCCGGCGACGCGAGTCGCCTGCTGGCGCAGGCGGTACGGCGGGACGACGCCCCGCAGGCCATCGTCATACCCGACCGGGAGGCGGTCGAGCGGGTGCTCGGCAGCCCGCGTGTGATGCGTGCCCTGGTGCCCGGTGACCGTTCGGCGGGTGTGGCCTGCATACCGCTGGTCCTGGACGGACCGCCGCCGGTCGTGCTGGGCGTGGCGGAGATCTGGCGGCGGGCGGACCGCCCCTTCCGCGACGGCGAGCTGTTCGACCTCCAGGAGCTGGTCGCCAGGACCGCCCATCACGTCGACCTGGCCCGTCAGCACCAGCGCGAGCACACACAGGTGCTGGCGTTGCAGCGCCGGCTGCTGCCCCGCACCGGCGGCGACACCATCGAGATCGCCAGCGTCTACCATCCCGCCACGCCGGACAGCGCGGGCGTCGGCGGCGACTGGGTGAACAGCTTCCCGCTGCCGGACGGCCGGACCGCGCTGGTGGTCGGTGATGTCGTCGGGCACGGTCTGGGAGCCGCGGCGACCATGGGCCAGCTGAGCATGGAGGCCCGAGCGCTGCTGTCCGCGGGGCTCGCGCCCAGCGAGGTGCTGGAGCATCTGGACGCGACCGTGACGCTGCTGGACGACGCGGAGTCCGGGCTGGCGGCCGGCTACAGCGCCCTCGGGTCGACCTGCTGCATCGCCCTCTACGACCCGGTCACCCACCATGTGGCGCTGTCCAGCGCCGGGCACCTTCCCCCGGTCCTGGTCTCCCCGGACGGGCGCGCGGGTCCGCTCGAGGTCCGCCCTCACCCCGGTCTGGGCGCCGAGTTCGCGCTGCGGGAGCCGTTCGACGTGCACACGTTCGGCGCGCCCCCGGGCTCGCTGCTCGCCCTCTACACCGACGGCCTGGTGGAGGATCCGGCCGTGCCGATCGACGAGGGCATCGGCAGGCTGGCGGACGCCGTGTCCACCGTGCACCCCTGGGACGCCCTCCAGCAGGCCGCACGGCACGTCGTCTCCACGCTGGCACCCGCTCCTCAGCGCGACGACGTGACCCTGCTGCTCGCGCGGATGATCGGCTACCGCAAGGGGGACACCTCGACCTGGCGGCTGCCCGCCCGCGACGACGCCCCCGCCCGTGCCCGCGCGCAGGTGTCCGCGCTGCTGCGGCAGTGGCGCACCAGGGACGACACCCGGGACACCGTGCTGCTGCTGGTCAGCGAGCTGGTCACGAACGCGGTGCGGTTCGCCACCGGCCCCATCACCGTACGGCTGATCAGGGCCGGTCACGGCCTGCTGTGCGAGGTGGGCGACACCGGCAACGGCAGGCCGCGGGTGAGCCGGGGCGACCTCCTCGACGACGGCGGTCGTGGCCTGAACGTCGTGCACGGGCTCACCACCCGGTGGGGCGTTCGGTGGACGGACACCGGCAAGGTGGTCTGGGCGGAAGTCGCGAGGTGAAGCGACCGCCGGGCAGGGTCACGGCGGCCCTGTCCGTCACGCGCGCCGCGCTCGCCACCGACGGTACGGACGGTGCCGTACGCGTTACGTGGCGCGACGTGACCGGCGAGACGCCCCCCTACAGCCACTCCCCGTCCAGGGCGGTGGCGGTGAGGCCCGGCGCCGCCGCGTACAGGACGGCGCGACTGCCCGGCTTCTGCCCGGCGTCGTGCGCCCGCCGCATGATGTCGAACACGGCGGCGCCTCCGCGGTTGCCGGTGGTGTAGCTGTCCCGGCTGTGGTCGAGCAGCCCCGACGGCCAGGCGTCGGGCATCGTCTGCTCCATGTACTCCAGCACCCGGGTCCCGCCGGGGTGTGCGAGCAGCACGTCGGGGTGCCAGGCGTCGGGGTGGTCCTGGTAACGGACGCGCAGCCACTCCCACATCGCGGTGACCGTCTCCTGCACGGCGCGCGGCCCGCGCCGGTCCATCACGAAGTGGGTGCCGTCCGCCCGCGTGTCCAGACGGTGCAGGTCGTGGGTGCCGGGCAGGGTGTGGTGCCAGGCGGCGTCCAGCCGCAGCACCGACTCGGGCCGCGGACGCCCCGTGACCACCGCGGCCACCGCGGTGTCCGCGAACAGCAGCCGGACGATCAGGGACTCGAGGGTGTCGTCCGCGGGCTGGTAGGTCGTGCTCAGCGCCTCCGCGATCACGACCAGGACCACCCGGTCGGGGTCCGCGGCCACGAGCTCCGCCGCCAGCGCCAGGGAGCGGGTCCCCGCGATACAGGCCCACTGCGTGGCCGGCAGCAGCATCGCGTCGCCGCGGAGCCGAAGCCTGTTGGCCAGGGCGATGTCCAGACCCGGCAGCGCCGGGGTGGTGGAGTTGCTCGTGATCAGGCAGTCGACGTCCGCGGCGTCCAGCCCGGCGATCTGCAGGGCCCCGCGCGCCGCACGCTCCCCGTACGACTGCACGGCCTCCCAGGCGGGGGCGGTGCGCTCCTGGACGGTCTGCGGCGTGGGTATCGCCTCGAGGGCGGCGATCACACGGTCCACGTCCTGCTGCGTGAAACCGTCGCGTGCCAGCGCCTCTTGGGCCGCCCCCGTGCCGACCGCCCGCAGCGCGCCGCCGCTGCCGGGCGCCACGGCGGCCTCCAGCGGCAGCATCCACCCCCGGGTCTCGATGCCCGTACTGGCCGCGATGCCGTCGATCCGCGGCGCCCACACGGCGTTCGGATGCCGATCGCGCACCTCCGCCACGATCTGGCTGGTCTCCACGGCGTGCTCGCCGTGTATCACGGCAGGAGGACAGAGGTAAGCGGCCATAATGCGGCACCTTTCCGGGGGAACAAGCGGGAATGTCACGAGTGCTGTGTCATGGGTCACTTTGAAATGTCGCGCCCAAGAAATTGCCGATGGGCTCCACTTCGGGAGCCGCCATCCGCTTCGAGCATGGACGCCAAAGGGACATTTCCGCTGTGATGCACACAACTTAGGCGACCCTCGACATGCGTGACACGGCACACACCGCCGAACAGGGCCCTCAGGACGCTTCGACCTCACCTGACGTACCGTCAGTCACTCGATCAGTGAGTCAGTCAGTCGGCAGGTACCTCGGCCTGTGCGGTCACCGGCGTGTGGCCCACACCGCGAAGCCCTCGACGGCGTCGGCGACGGCATGGAACCGGAGCGAGTGGAAGAAGTCGAAGTTGTGCTGAGTGCCGGGCAACTCGGCGAAGGCCACGGGTGCGGCGGAGGCACGGGCGAGTTCGTCCGCGAAGCGGTGGGCGTCCTCCACCAGCACCAGGGTGTCCAGGGTGCCGTGCACGATCAGGAACGGTGGCGCGCCGGCATGGAGATGGGCGCGCGGGGTGACCGGGGCGCCCGATGCGCCTTGGGCGGTCGGTCCGTAGTAGCCGTACAGTCCGATCGCGCCCGCGATCGAGTCGTCGGTCAGCGCGACGGTCGCGGCCAGGTGCGCGCCGGCCGATCCCCCGGCGACGACCAGACGTGACGGATCGGCGCCCAGCTCGTCGGCGTGTTCGCGCAGCCAGGCGATCGTGTGCTTCACGTCCGCGAGCGAGTCGGTGTAGGCGGTCCGCAGCCGGTAGTTCGCGCTCGCGCAGACCCATCCGTGGTCGGCCAGGCGGTACAGGAGCGGTCGGGCGCCGAGGAGCTTGCCGCCCATGACGAACCCCCCGCCGTGCAGATACAGCAGGATCGGGGCGCTGTGCGGCCGGCCGCGGGAGACGTAGACGTCGAGGCGTTGGGTCCGTGCGTCACCGTACCGGCGGTTGCGGAGCCTGCGGACGCCGGGCCGCCACGACACCACCGGCAGCAGCAGAATCCGCAGGAGGGGCAGCCTGCTGCGGGGTATCCGGACGCCTGGTCCGGCCGCCAGGGCCGCCTCCAGGACGCCTCGCGCCGAGCGGGTCCGGACCGCGAGCGCGACCAGGCCACAGGCCGGCGCGGTGGTGAGTGCGACCGCGAGCCACCACACCGGCGTACCGACCCCGGTCGTCAGCACCGGAAAAGCGCTGACGGCCACCAGGGCCAGACCGAGGAACGGCTGCTCGTTGAGGAGATGCCCGAGCCAGAACCACAGGTTCGACCGGCTCGAACACCGCGGCATGGGGGGCCGGAGAGCGGCGAGCGTGCACAGCGCCAGCAGCGCGATGAAGGCGAGGAAGCCGATGGGCACGGCCGCTCACCTCCCGCCCGGGGAAGCGGGACGGGAACCCGGCGATGCGGGGCGGGAAGTCGGTGAAGCGGGACGGGAACCCGGGGAAGCGGGACGGGAAGTCGGTGAAGCGGGACGGGAAGTCGTGCCCCGAGGCACGGACACGGACACGGACAGCGACACCGCGTCAGGGACCGTCGGACTCGTCAGCACCCGCCCTCCCCCGCCTCACCGGCACAGCCCATCCTTCCCTTTCCGCCGTGATACCTGAAGGGTCGGGAAGCAGGTCGTCGTGCGGGCACCGGCTTCCGGTGCCCGCGGATCGGCCCGGCAGCGGGCGGCCCGCCGGCGAGGCAGGCCGCCCGCCCCTGCTCACTGAAGCGTCACGGTCACCGGGTTGCTGTCGGCGGAGACGTTTTCGTAGACGTCCTCGGCCCGTACCGTGAACGTGTTGGCGCCCGGGAAGGGGCCTGCCACCGGGTCGGTGCCGAGGGTGACGCTCGTGTACCGGCTGGGGACGGTGATCAGATGGCCCGCCCAGATCCGGTACTCGAACGCCGTACGGATCCGAAGCCCGGACGACTCAAACGCCCCCGAAACAACATGAGTTCCGTCGCCGAGCCGTGCCGGTGGCCGATACCCCCTCGAGCCGACTCATCCCCCGCGCCACAGCGGGCACGCAGAGCGTCACCAGCCGCCCTCGAAGAAGGCCGAGAGTGCCGGCGCCGGATCCGCCGCGGTGCTCGTGTTCGCCACCGCGACGACGATCACGACCAGCGACAACACCGCCGAGAGAACACCGAACGCCCCCACCACACGCCTGGTTCGCCTGTCGGCCGCCCCGGTTGCGGCAAACCTCTTCCACGACACCACGCTCATGGCGATGAGGACGACCGACACGCTCGCGGCGATCACGGCCATCACCACGTGGTACCAGGAAAAGTCGCTGATCATCACGTCGAGGGCGGGCGGGGTACGCTCGCCCGCGGCCAGTCGCTGCCTGACCTCATCGAGCGCATCGGCGAGGTGGCCATGGGCCGGGCCGCCCGGCAGCATCGGCATCAGGGAAGCGAAGGGCGCCGCCGCGCCTTGGACGTTGGCCATCACCAGCACCAGCGAGAACACCGCGAGCATGGTGGCGACAACGCCGGCCGACGCGAGGGCGGCCCTCCCTGCCCCGCCGAGGCGGCCGGCGCTCAGGAACGCCTTCCAGAGGAGCACACCGAGCGCGAGGAGCACCATCAGCAGGAGCGCGGCGATCACGGCCTTGGCCACGTGGTATCGAAACCAGTAGTCGACCACCCTGTCCAAGTCCGGGGAGAAGTTTTGTTCGCCGGAACTCCAGTATCCGACGAACGCCGAGCGGAAGGCCTCTCTGAGCCGGCGCTCATCGGAGAAGCCGCCACCGGACGCGCCCGCCGCCAACGGGCCCGGAGCCACGACGAAGGCGGCGCCGAGGGCCACCACCAGGGCGACGAGCAGAGCGAGTACGCGACCGGAGGCACCTGCGGATCGCGACGGGACTGCGGGGCTGCGCAAGGGGATTCCTTCGGTTCGATCGAGTGTGGTGACGGCGCCCCGAGCCCCAGCCTGGGCGGCGGAGCGGTTCGCGGCGGCAGGCCGCCGGGGCGACGGGTACGCGAGGCACGGCTGTCACACCCCGCGCCGGGCCGTCCGGCCAGGTGACCCGGATGGTGCGTGCGCGCTGAGGACTGTGAAGCTGTTGCCACACCGATGACGATTCCTCAACGGCACTCGCCCGGTCACTGGAGTACGCCACACACTCAGAGGTGGGGTCTGCCCCACCTCTGGGCCGGGCCTCAGCGCCGGGCCAGCGCCAGCACGCTCAGACCGAACATCAGGACACCCAGGGGGAGATGGACCGACGGGACGTGCGCGATGCCGAGCACGACCTGGACCGAGGCGAGTACGAGGAAACCCGACGCGTGCCAGATGGGCCGGGGCGAGCCGCCGCCGGGCTTCCACGCCAGCACCGCCGCGAGCACGTACAGCATCGACGCCCCGTACATCACCCGGGCTCCGACACTGTGCAGCGTCTCTCCGTAGGACGCGGTCAGCAGCAGTCCGGCGGAGACCGCCTGAAGGAAGATGGTCAGGGTCTGCAGAGCGATCGCGATCCGCAGGAACGAGGAGCCGCGCTGTGCGTTCGACGTCGCCGTCACCTGAGTGGCCATGGCACAGTCTCCTTTTCCGCCCTCGGGCAGTGGATCGATAAGGTCTCACCAGCCCGACGACACGGGCCTGCGAAAGGTAAGGCGAGGGGGCGGCCGGAAGCATGGGGACTGTCGGGGCCAGGACGGAAGAGATAGCCGGCGAGCGACGCCAACTGATCAATGTGGCTTACCGGTTGCTCGGTTCGGTGACCGAGGCCGAGGACGCCGTACAGGACGCCTACGCACGCTGGTACGGGCTGCCACGAAGCCGGCAGGAGGAGATCGTCTCTCCCGGCGCCTGGCTGACGACGGTGACCGGCCGTATCTGCCTGGACCTGCTCGGCTCGGCGCGGGCCCGCCGTGAACGCTATGTCGGTGCCTGGCTGCCCGAGCCGCTGCCCGACCGCACCGAATGGGACCACACGGGCGGCGCCGACCGCGCCGGGCCGGCGGACCCGGCCGACCAGATCGTCCTCGACGAGTCGGTGGCCATGGCCTTCCTCGTCGTCCTGGAGTCGATGACGGCCGCCGAGCGCGTGGCGTTCGTCCTGCACGACGTCTTCCGGTACCCGTTCGCCGAGATCGCCGACGTGCTCGGCAGGACCCCCGCGGCCTGCAAGCAGCTGGCGGCCTCCGCCCGGCGGCGGCTGAGCGTCGCGCGCGCTCCGGTGGCGGCGACCGGGCGGGCCGACGTGGTGCGGCGCGTCAAAGAGGCGTGGGAGACCAAGGACATCGCGGCCCTGGTCGGTCTCCTCGACCCGGCCGCCGTGATGACCGCCGACGGCGGCGGCATGGTCGGCACCGTACTGCGCCCGGTGGAGGGCGGCACGCGCATCGCCCAGTACATGGTCGCCATCGCCGACAAGGCACCGGGGCTCGAACTGCTGGAGCGGTCGGTCAACGGCGTGCCGGGCCTGGTCGCCCAGCGTGCCGGCGTCGTCATGACCGTGGCCTCGTTCGACATCTCCGACGGGCGCGTCACCCGGATCTGGGCGGTCCGCAACCCGGAGAAGCTGCGGCCGTGGGCACGGGAGGGCTAGAGCACGTCTCTTCGGCGGATTGATCAGTTGATCGGACACGTCGGTCCGATGAACCATCACCGCGGGACCGGATCGAGCCCCTGCCGCCGACCGATCCGGCCCACCTCGAAGACGCGGCGCGGCGGGGCCGCGGCGCACGGGTCGATCGCGGTGCCGGTCTCCTCCCCGGCACCGGCTTGCCGCAGGGCCTGCCTTCCGCACACCTCACAGCAGGACGACGCAGCCGCGCCGTTCCAGCCGAGCCAGCAGCGCCGGGGAAGGAGCGCAGTCGGTCCAGCGCAGGTCCAGTTTCTCCAGTGCGGGCATGTCGGCGATCCAGTCCGGCAACCGCGTGAGGCGATTGCTCCGTACGTCGACGTGCCGCAGCAGGGGCAGGCCGGCGATCGCCTCCGGGAGTTCGGCGAGGGCGTTCTCCCGCAGGTCCAGGTGGCGCAGCGCGTGGAGGTTGGCTGTCGACGGCGGCAGGGCGGTGATCGTGTTGCCCCGGAGCCAGAGCTCCCTGAGATCGCCGAGGGAGCCGATCGAATCGGGCAGTGTCGTCAGGCGGTTGTGCTGCGCCCTGAGTTCGATCAGCCGGGTCATCCGGCCGAGGGCCGCCGGCAGGGCGGTGAGGCGGTTCTCGCCGACGTTGAGGTAGCGCAGCCGGGTGAGCTCTCCCAGGGTGTCGGGGATCTCGGTCAGGTCGTTGTCGTGCAGGTAGAGGAAGCCGCTGAGGCCGGTCAGGTGCCCGAGTTCGCCGGGCAGCGAGGTGAGCCGGTTGTGGCCGAGATCCAGTGTGGTGAGCCGTCGCAGTCCTCCGATCTCCGGCGGGAGACACGTCAGATCGTTGTCCGCGAGGATCAGCACTTCGAGCTCGGCGCGTGCCCAGACCGACGCGGGCACCTTGCCCATGCGCCGGCGCCACAGGTTCAGTGTGTGCGTCACCGTGTGGTTCCTTCCGGGAGAGTCACGTACGGTCCGGTGCGGACCGCCGCTCGGCGGAGGCCGACAGCAGCCGGAGGGTTTCGCCGAGTCGCCGGCGGGCCTCCGGGTCGGTGATGAGCCCGTCCTCGGCGAGAATTCCCCGGTCCACCGGAAGCCTCAGGCAGGCCGGCTCCACGACCCGGGCGCCGGTGTACCCCAGCACCGTCCGCAGGGTGGCCTCTGCTCCCTGACCGCGGCCGGGAGCGGCCGCGTTGACCCAGGCGACCGGCTTGCCACCGATCTCGGTGCCGCCGACCGTCCAGTCCAGCAGGTTCTTGAAAGATCCCGGCAGCGTCCCCGCGTACTCGGGGGTGCAGATCAGAATGCCGGCCGCCCGGTCGACCGCGGCCCGGAGCGCGGCCACCGGCCCCGGAGGCCGGTCGGTGTCGTCGTCGGGGTTGAAGTGCGGAAGGTCCGCGAGCCCTTCGTACCGGACCGCCCGTACTCCCACCGACGGAGCGACCGCGTGCGCGGTGCGCAGCACGGCTTCGTTGGTGGAGGCGGCCCGCAGGCTTCCCGACATCAGGAGGATCACCGGTGCAGTCGACATCCGCCCAACCTAGGCGCACCGTCGGGCGACGGCCAGCGCGTTCCCGCCGTCGCCGGCCGGGCCTGACACGGACATCCGGTCGACTTCTACGACTCTCAGGCTTCGATACGAAGCCAGGCGTCGCCGGCGCGAAGCCAGAGGGAGCCGTCACGTCCCTGACCGCAGTGCATGACCACCCGACCGGGCACTCGTATGGTGCGCCGCTCGGTCACTCTCCACTCATCGCCGACCAGCTCGGCCCGAACCACCTCGGTCGACCGCCGGTTGTGAAAGCGCCTCGTCAGAACCGCTCGACGGCCGCGGACCGCGAATCCGTCCGGATCACGTACCGGGCTGGACCAGCTCGTCACCTCACCCGTGGAGGGCGTGATCCGCGTCAGGAACGTGCCTCCGCGGCTGCTGCCGGAGTACCAGACCAGCCATGTCCTGTCCCCTTCGGTGGCGGCCGTACAGCCTTCCAAGGGCGCATCGGGGAGGCGGTCCTCCGGGGCCCACAGAGCATGGCCGTCCGTG
Organism: Streptomyces sp. NPDC006393; assembly: GCF_040628575.1. NCBI lineage: Bacteria > Bacillati > Actinomycetota > Actinomycetes > Kitasatosporales > Streptomycetaceae > Streptomyces > Streptomyces sp. NPDC006393. The sequence continues at coordinate 17,346 of NZ_JBEXZD010000053.1, read as the reverse complement.
CTCCAGCCGGCAAGCCCCGCTGCCGACTCCGGATGGCCTCCGTAGATGCCTTCGTCACCATAGGCCGTCCAGACCGATCCGTTTCGATCGGTCACCAGAACAGGGATGTCATCGCCGACGCAGAACGCTCCCTCATGCTCGCCCTCCAGGGAGCAGACCACCGCGTTCGGCTCCCATGCGCCCGATTCGTCCCTGCTCGTGCGACCGCTCACCATCAGAAGCCGGGAGCCAGGGAGAAGAGCGATGTGGCTGGGCCGCACACGGAGATCCTTGACCATTCGGCGTTGGACCGCCCCCTCGGCTCGACGAACAACCAGCACGCCGTCAAAGGGGATTTCCGGCTTCCACCCGACCCAGCCCTTGACGTAGCGGCTTCGACGGAGCCGACGTCGATGGACGAGCAGCACGGCAAGTTCCCCTGCGGGGCCGACAGTCCACCACAAGGGACGTCGCCCTGCCCAGCGATCAGCAAGGGGCAGCCTCCACACCCTCTGCACCTCGACGGCCGCCGCCACCGCATCCCCCCGCTCTTGCCCGAGCCCCGCTCCTGACGAGAGAGGAGTGTATTGATTTCCGCAACCAGCCCCCGAGACGGCGGGAGTTCAGCCAACACTCCGCCACGCCATCAGGCGCAGTTGCAGGACGACGCGTAGTAGGCGAATACGGCCGCCGCGGTGAAACTGGCCAGCGCCGCAGCAGCAAGGCGACCACGCCGTCCTGACCTTGCGGGCCGGAACATCTCCCAGGCGCCGTAGCCCAGGAAGGCCAGCACAGTCCCGCCCACGCCCCCGGTGAGAAGAGGACTGTGACGCCAACCCCAGAGGGATACGAAGACCAAGCCCGCGAGCAGGACACAGGCGACCGCTGCGAACAGAACCTCCAACACAACCTCGCCGAGGAACTCTCCCAGGGTTCTACCTGCCTTGCGGGCCACGCGAGCAGCGCGACCCCGGCTCATGTGACCAGTCAACTCCCCCCCACGCGCCGGTTCTCAACATGTGGGCTTTGATCTTATGACCGATTCTGGCGGGCCGGCTGAGGGTTACGTCGATGGCACGGTCGTTCCTGCCGGGGTTGCGCACGGCTGCGCGGACGTTCCATGCTCCCCGATCCCCCACCTGGTGCACGGAGCGGGTGAGGCCTTCGACGTCTCCCCCTGCGGACGAGCCCTGTCCAACTTCCGTCTGCAGGCACTGAACAGCGGTGTTGTCCGAGAGCCCCGGCACGATGGCGGGGCGCCTGGAGCCGAGCTCACTGCGAAGAAACTGACGGTTGCCGGTCAGGGCAGTCGTCAGGGTGTATACGGAACGGGGAGTACGGCCCTGGGACTATCCAGCCCTCCAGCCACCCCGTGAGCCACCGGGCGAGGGTCAAAGTGGTCGGCACCAGGCGGCAGCAGTCATTGGCATCCCAGTCCCAGACTCGGCCCTCGGGAGTGCTGAAGTCGATCATTGTCCACATGGAGCAGCCGCGGTCCATGAGCGGAACGACCCCCTCGGGTATTGCGGGGATGCCGGAGTCGTCCTTCATCGAGAAGAGCCGGTGGGCCTCGATCATGTCCCGCTCGTCGCTGAACCGATTGCCCGTGTCCGTCAACGAGAGGCACTCCCAGACTCCGAAGCCGCCGTTGGCGACCTCGAGGTAGAGGCGCCGCAGCAGCGGTGGCATCGGGCGGCCGACCGCGCGTTCGACCGCCGCGACGTCATCCGGCGTTGCCGGCGAGGGCAGGTCCCGGTCGGCGACGCGGGTGCGGACGGCCTCGACGAGCTCGTCGTCGGTCATGGCCTGGCGCCCCCAGCCGGCTCGGTTCGAGTAGGACTCGTACGAGAAGCGGGTGCCGCGATCCCACTCCTGCCCGGTGAGAGCCTTGTACGCCCGGTCCGGCACGTAGAGCAGAGACTCGGCCCACAGCAGGCCCTCGGCATACGGCGTGAAGCGCGCGGGATCCTGGAGTACCCGCCAGTGGGCTTCACCGCCATCGGCGACGACGGCCGCACGCGCATAGAGGAATGCGTCGCCGGAGAGGCAACGCCCGTACTCCTGGAGGTCCAATCGGTACAGCGCCCAGGCCAACTGCTCGGCGAACTCGGTGATCAGTGACACCGGCCCGGCCGCAAGCCGAGCGGTAAGTGCCGCCGCGAGGGCATCAGCATCGGGGTCGGGCCAAGCCGGTCGGAATTCCTCGATCAGCGCCCAGAACGCGTCCTCGTCCATGCCGGCCATCATGGCACTCGGCTCTGACAACGGGAGGCTGTCGGCTGCCGCGAAGGGCCCACCACGAGCGCACCGGATCGGGCGGGGAACAGCGGGGAAACACGGTGAAGGCAACCGTGGCCGGCCGGGCCGCGCTCCGACCGCCGGCACACGTCAGCGCCCGAACTCCCCACAAGCAATCGCGGCTTCCCAAGCTGAGGTCATTCGGCCACCACGGACCGCGGACCTTCGAGGATGACGGACTCGGCAGCCCGGTGACGGCCGCCGGCCGAGTGGTACGCCGCCGGCGGCCTCGAACCCACGGCTCGCGCCCGCCGACCCGGGCCACCTGACCGGCGATCGGGCCGGCCGTGCGCCCTCCTCGTCGCTCCCCGCGCACAGCCCCGCGTCGTAGTACCCCGGTACCACCCGCCCCGCGGACTTCAGGCCCCGGTACCACCGGATCGTGCAGGTCGCGGACTTAGCGTGACGGAGGAGGCGTCAGGCGCTTCGGGGGCCGGAGTCCGAAAGAGAGAACGCGAATGATCGAGGCACGGCAGCTCACCAAGAGGTACGGGGAGAAGACAGCCGTCGACGGGCTGGACTTCACCGTGAAGCCGGGTACGGTGACCGGATTTCTCGGCCCCAACGGGGCGGGCAAGTCCACGACGATGCGCATGATCGTCGGGCTCGACGCTCCGACGAGTGGCTGCGTCACGGTGAACGGGCAGCGTTACGCCCGCCATCGGGCACCGCTCCAGGAGGTCGGGGCGCTGCTGGAGGCGAAGTCGATCCACCCGGGCCGCTCGGCCCACAACCACCTCCGGGCGCTCGCGCTGACCCATGGCATTCCGCGTGGCCGGGTCGACGAGGTCGTGGAACTCGCCGGGCTCGGCGGCGTCGCGAGCAAGCGGGCCGGCGCGTTCTCCCTCGGCATGGGCCAGCGGCTCGGCATCGCGGCAGCACTGCTCGGCGATCCCCAGACGGTGATGCTGGACGAGCCGGTCAACGGACTGGACCCCGAGGGTGTGCTCTGGATCCGCAATCTGCTCACCTCCCTCGCGGCCGAGGGGCGCACGGTGTTCGTCTCCTCGCACCTGATGAGCGAGGTGGCGCTGGTCGCGGACCATCTGATCGTCGTGGGTCGGGGCCGGCTGCTGGCCGACACGACCGTGCGGGACCTGGTCCGCGAGGCAGGTGGCGACACCGTGAAGGTGGCCACGGACGATCCCGCGCGGCTGCGGGACGTGCTGGCCGGGCCGGGCGTGGAGGTCAGCGGACGTGTCGGATCCGAGGAACTGCAGGTCACCGGGGTGTCCGCCCGGGAGATAGGGCTGAAGGCGGCCGAGCACGGGATCCCGCTGTTCGAGCTGACCACGAAGGCGGTGTCGCTGGAGGAGGCATTCATGGAACTGACCAGGGACGCCGTGGAGTACCACGGCTCCACGACCGCCGCCGGCACCTCCGGGAGCGCGGCATGAGCACCCTCACGGCAACCCCCGAGACCCCCGAGACCTCCGAGACCGCCCTCGCCGCCCCGTCCCGGCCCGCCTACCGGGTGACCGGACGCCGTGTGCTGTCCTCGGAGTGGGCCAAACTCTGGTCCCTGCGCTCCACCTGGATCACCCTCGGACTGGGCCTGCTGTTCCTCGTCGCCTTCGGCGTCATCGCCGCGAGCCACTACAAGTCCAACCTCGACTCCGGCCGGCACATGGACGGCGACTTCGCCTCCGCGACGGTGGTGAGCCTGTCCCTCTTCGGCACGAATTTCGCCCAGCTGGCCCTCGGTGTGCTCGGCGTGCTGGTCACGGCGGGCGAGTACTCCACCGGCATGATCCGTTCGACGCTGGCCGCGGTGCCGCGCCGGCTGCCTGTGCTCTGGTCCAAGGCGGCGGTGTACGGACTGGTCGCACTGGTGATCGCGACCGTCGGCGCGTTCGTCGCCTTCCTCGTCGGCAGTCGGATCGTCTCCGGCACGCCCGCCGCCATGGGCTTCGGCCATGCCGGCGTCGTCCGCAGCCTCCTGGGCGCCGGGCTCTACCTGGGCCTGGTCGGTGTGATCGGCACCGCCCTGGGCGCGCTGCTGCGGTCCGTGGCCGGCGGTATCTCGGTCCTGGTCGCCGCCCTCATGCTCGTACCCGGGCTGATCTCCCTGCTGCCCAGCTCATGGCAGGGCGACATCGGCCCCTACCTCCCCAGCCATGCGGGCGAGTCGCTCTTCGCCCTGACGCATGACTCGACCACCCTGTCGCCGGGCGCCGGACTCCTGGTCTTCCTCGCCTGGACGGTCCTGGCGCTGGCCGGAGCAGCGTACCGGCTGCTGCGCAGCGACGTCTGAGCGGCAGCCGCCCCCATCATGGTCCGATGACCACCATGACCATCGAAGACCTCAGCGGGATGGGACCGCTGGTCGCCCGGCTCGGCCGGGTCGGCCAGCGGTTCCGGCATGCCGACCGGGCCCGTCCGTGGGTGCTGGACACCGCGGTGGTGGTCCTGGTCCTCCTGCTGTTCTGCCTGCCGGACCTGCTGCACGCGGTCGGCTCGATCGACGGGGACCACGACGGCCCGCGCCGCTTCCGGCTGGTGTTCACCCGGTTGCCCGTGGGGGGCATGCTGGCCCTGCAGGCCGGGCTGGTGCTGCCGCTGCTGTGGCGGCGGCGGGCGCCCGCCGCCGCTTTCGGCGTCGTCACGGCCGTGTTCGTCCTCCAGTGGTCTCTCGGCGCGGCACTCCGTGCGGACGTCGCCCTCTTCGTCGCCCTGTACAGCCTGGCCCTGCACGGGCGGCTGCGACAGCTCCCCTGGGCCTGCGCGGTCAGCGCGGGTGCACTGGGTCTGGTCGCGGCGCGGGTGTCGGCGGCGGTGTCGGTCTGGGACGCGCTGTTCTTCCTGGTCAGCACGGCGACCGCGGCACTCGCGCTCGGCCTGGTGATCCGCATCCGGCGGGCCCAGCTGGCCGTGCTGCGCGACCGTGCCGCGCGGCTGGAGATCGAACGCGACCAGCGGGACCGACTCGCCGTCGCCGCGGAACGGGCACGAGTGGCCCGCGAGATGCACGACATCGTCGGCCACAACCTGTCCGTCATCATCACCCTCGCCGACGCGGGAGCGTATGCCGCCGGCGCCGCACCGGAACGCGGCAAAGAGGCCCTGCACCTCATCGGGGACGCCGGCCGTCAGGCCCTGGGCGAACTGCGCCGGGTGCTCGGCGTACTGCGCGAGGCGGACGGATCGGCGGCCGAGCCCGAGTTGAGCCCGCAGCCCGGCCTCACCGACGTCGACGCGCTGTGCGAGGCGGTGCGCGCCGCGGGTCTGGAGGTCGTCTACCGTACGGCCGGGGACATCGACGCCCTCGACAGCGGGGTGCAGCTGACGGTCTACCGGATCGTGCAGGAGGCCCTGACGAACAGCCTGAAGCACGCCGGCGCCGGCGCGCGTGCGAACCTGGCGGTCGTCGTGGAGGACACGCGGCTGACCATCACCGTCCAGGACTCCGGCCCCCCTGCCCCGGCCGGCCGGCCCCGGACGGCGAACGAGGAAGGACACGGCCTGGTGGGCATGCGAGAACGAGCGGCGCTCTACGGAGGACACGTCAGCGCGAGCCCCGCGGGTGCCGGCTGGACGGTCCGGGTCGACCTCGACCTCACTCCCCAGGACGGTGACCGGTGACCACCGTGCTCGTCGTGGACGACCAGCCGCTCCAGCGGTACGGCTTCCGCATGCTCCTGGACTCCGTGCCCGAGACGGAGGTGGTCGGCGAGGCGGCCCACGGGGCCGAAGCCGTGCGCAAGGCCGCCGAACTGCGCCCCGACGTCGTCCTCATGGACGTACGCATGCCCGGCATGGACGGCATCGAGGCCACGCGCCGGATCGTCGCCGCCGGCGACCGCTCCCGCGTCCTGGTCCTGACCACCTTCGACCTCGACGAGTACGTGTACGCGGCCCTGCGCGCCGGGGCCAGCGGTTTCCTGCTCAAGGACGTCCGTCCCGAGGAACTCCTCGCAGGCATCCGCGCGGTGGCCGCCGGAGACGCCGTGATCGCCCCCGCACTGACCCGCCGCCTCCTCCAGGAGTTCGCCCGCCTCGTCCCACCCGCCGGCGACGGCTCCGCCCGGGACCCGCGCCTCGCCTCCCTCACCGAGCGCGAACGCGAAATCCTCGTCGCCATCGGCAAGGGCTGGAGCAACAGCGAGATCGCCGGCCGTTTCGTCCTCGCGGAATCCACGGTGAAGACCCACGTCGGCCGCGTCCTGTCCAAGATCGGAGCCCGCGACCGCATCCAGGCGGTGATCTTCGCCTACGACCACGGCCTGGCGCGGCCACAGGCGGGCTGAGCCGGGTCCGCCTCGGTTGCTTCGGGACGTAGCGGCCGTGGGTTCAAAGCCCGCCGGCCGACTCGGGTACCGTACGGCAACCGCCGTGACCGCGATCGACCGGCATTGGCCCCGGACGACCGGTTGAGCTGCTGAACAGACCCCACGGCGTGCAAGCGTCCGTCATGGTGCGGTGAACAAGGCGGGGAAACCCGGCGCGAGCCAGGGCTTGCGCCCCCAGGCGAGGACCTTGCCGCGGGCGATGGCGCCGGGGGTACTGCGCCTGCCCAGTGCCAGCAGGAAGAAGGTGATCGGTTCGATCGTGATGGTGCAGTCGGGGCGGCGCGAGGGTTCGGTGTGCACGGCCACCGTGCCGTTGGTGAACGTCACCGTGAGCCGGGAGAGGCCACGCACCCTCAGTTCGTAACACGCGCTGTGACCGGCAGCCGCTCGTGCGTCGACGACACGGGGCATCGCAGTGATCAGAAACGGCATCGTCAGATCGACTCTGTCACGGTCGATCATGTGTGGTCGGCCGAGTGCCGCTGCGATGTCATAGCCGTGTCCAAGCATGTGGGTCAGCAGGTAGGAGCCGAGCGTTCCCAAGTCCATGGGCCCCAGCGGTGTCACCGTCGGTGTGTCATCCGACCGCAGGCCGGCCGCCTCGGTGAATTCCCGCGCGTGCCGGACGATGCCGTCGGCCAGGACGGATGTGTCGCGTTCGGGGAAGGAACTCAGCGAGGCGGCGTTGGCCGCCGCGAGTCCCCCCGGTGTGCCGTCGCCGTATTCCTGTTCACGCCCTGCGGCAAGAGCGGCCATCAGCTTGTTGGCCAGGACCAGATGCGCCGCGGACTCTCCAACCGTCCACTCAGCCCCGGGAATGGGCACCGTGCCATCCGTGCACGACCGGAGCAACCCGGCTGTCTCCTCGGCTACGACACGGATGGCTTCAGGCAGCCGCGATCGGGTGGCAGCCTCACGATGAGGGTCGGTCATAGCAGTGAAGAGTGAACCAGCCCTTGGCATCTGTCCAGGGTCCGCCTTTTCAAGACGCTGCCGGCCGATGGGAATCGCCCCTGCGGGGCGGGACCGTGGACGCTTCGGACGGCGTGCCCAGCCTCGGTGCGGCCGGACGTCTCATGGTCGGGCAGGGCGGGTCTCGCCCTGCCCGAGGAATGGGAGAAGGGAATTGCCTTCCCGGGCCGACCGTCTTTCCGGCGACCGCCCCGCCGGCCCTCGTGTGCGTCCGCGCGTACGGGGTCAGTGCTGGGGCAAAGGCGCCGAGAGGCGGTGCAGGCGCAGCGCGAGCTGGATCTCCAGGGCGCGGGCCGGGGTCTGCCAGTCGTCGCCGAGCAGGCGGCCGACGCGCTCCAGGCGCTGGGCGACGGTGTTGACGTGCACGTGCAGTTCGTCCTTGGTGCGGGCCGGGCTCATGCCGCAGGTGAAGTACGCCTCCAGGGTGCGTATGAGGTCCGTGCCGCGGCGCTCGTCGTAGGCGGTGACCCGGCCGATGGTGCGGTCGACGAAGCCGGCGATGTCCCGGTCACCGGCCAGGAGCAGGCCGAGGAAGCCGAAGTCCTCGGCGGCGGCGCCGTCGCCGGTGCGGCCGAGGAGCCGCAGGGCCTCCAGGCAGCGCCGTGCCTCGGCGTAGGCGGCGGCCGCCGTGTCGGGGTGGGCGGCGAGGTCTCCCACGGGGGCGGAGGCGCCGACGGTGACCGTCTCGTGCACGGCGGTGCCGAGGTGGTGGGCGGTGCGGCGGGCCAGGTCGGTCGCGGTGGCGCCGGGCTGGAGGGGCAGCAGCAGGACCGTGCCGCCGTCGCGGGCCGCGGCCAGGCCGTGGCGGGTGGTGGCCAGGTGGGAGGCCGCGGACCACAGCCGTCGGCGGGCGGCGGCCTCCTGGTCGGCGTCGGCGGCCGGGGCGTCGAGCCGGGCGGCGAGGACCACCTGCGTGGCGTCCAGGTCGGCGTGCAGCCGGGTGGCGCGGTCGCGCAGCAGGCGCGGGTCGCGGTCCCGGGCGTCGAGGAGGTCGTCGAGGAGTTCGCCGCGGACGCGCTGTTCGGCCTCGGCGGCCGAGCGTCTGGCGAGCAGCAGCAGAGAGGTGACCATGGCGGCGCGCTCCAGGGTGCGCTGGTCGACGGGGTCGAGGCCGGGGTGGCCGCGGACCACCAGCGCGCCGAGCAGTTCTCCGCCCGCGGTGACCGCGGCGATCCAGTCGTCGCCGTGCCGCACCGCGTGCCCCTCGGCGCGGGAGGCCTCCAGGGGACCGGCCGGTGCGACGGTGGCCTCGGTGAACTCGACGGTGCCGGCGAGGACCTGGGAGACCGCGGCGGCCACGTCATGCACTCCGCCGCCGCGCAGCACGAGTTCGGCGAGCCGGTCATGGACGTCCGAGGCGCGTTCGATGGCGCCGCTGCGGTCGCGGATGATCTCGTTGGCGCGCTCCAGGCCGGCGAGGGCCGAGCGGGTCTCGGTCAGCAGGTTGGCGCTGTCGATGGCGGCCGCGGCGAGGGCCGCGAAGGAGCCGAGCAGCGCGACCTGCTCGCGTTCGAAGACCCGGGCCCGCCGGTCGGCCGCGAACAGTACCCCGATGACCTGCGGCCCGAGCATGAGGGGCACACCGAGAATGGCGACCAGGCCCTCGTCCTGCACGCCGGCGTCGATGGTGCCGGTGTGCTGGAAGCGGGCGTCCTTCATGTAGTCGTCGGTGACGTAGGGCCGCGCGGTCTGGGCGACCAGTCCGCCCAGCCCTTCCCCCATGCCCAGGCGCAGTTGCTGGAAGCGGGCGGCCACGGATCCCTCGGTGACGCGCATGTAGGTGTCGCCCCGGGCCGGGTCGTTCAGGGTGAGGTAGGCGACGTCGGTGCCGAGCAGGGAGCGGGCGCGCTGCACGATGGCCGGCAGCACCGAGTCCAGGTCTCTCAGGCCCGCGAGGTCGTGGGCGGTCTCGAAGAGGGCGGACAGCTCCGCCTCCCGGCGGCGGCGTCCGTCCAGTTCGGCGCGGACGCGCAGGGCGAGCAGCTTGGCGTGTTCGAGTGCGGCGACGCACTCGGCCGGCCGGCCCTCGGCGCGGGCGCGCAGCACGGGTTGCTCGTAGGCGTCCGCGGGTGCGCCGCGGGCCAGCAGCTCGAGGAACGGGGCACCGGCGTGGCACGCGGTGCCCTCGCCGCACGGGGTCCCGTCGCTGCCGTGCGGCAGGGCGCCGGTGCCGGGCGGGGGCGCCGCGTCGGCGGTGGGGCGGTCGGCGGACCGCACGTGATCGCTGGACATGCTCACAGGATTCACCATTCGCCCGTCGCCTGTTGAGCCCTGTGGAAAACTCGGCGGCGGGCGGGCTCCGGGCTGGTCAGTGGGCGGTTCAGCCGCCGTCGGGGACGAGCGAGGTGCCAGTGACGAAGGACGCCTGGGGGCCGCACCGGCAGGCCACGGCCTCGGCGACCTCCTCCGGCTCGATCAGCCGTTTGACCGCGCTGTCCTGAAGGAGCGCCTCGGACAGGACGCGCTCGGCCGGGTCCAGGTCGGCGAGGTCGGGGACGAGGAGGCTGTCGGGGACGAGCGGGCGTGGGGACCCGGGAGGGCGCTGGACGGGGTCATGCCCTGACCTTGGCCGCGCCCTCCCCCGCGCCCTCCCTGGCTGTATGCGCTACGACCCCACGTTCACTCGAGACTCATGGGCTCGAACCATGTGGGTCCGTCGGAGAGGGCCTGCTTGATCCGCACCAGCCCGAACTCGTCGAGAGCGGGCAGGGCGTCCACCGCGAACCAGCCCACGTCCAGGGACTCGTCGTCGTTGACCCGTGCCTCGCCGCCGACGGCACGGCAGCGGAAGGTGATGTCCATGAACTGGCAGATGTCGCCGTTGGCGTAGGTGACGGGTTCCAGTGCCTGGACGAGGACCACCCGTTCGGCGACGCAGCGCACCGCGGTCTCCTCGTGGACCTCCCGCACGGCGCAGTCGGCCGGCTGCTCACCGGGGTCCGGGATGCCGCCGATGACCGACCATCTGCCGGTGTCGGAGCGGCGGCCCAGCAGCACGTTGCCCTCGTCGTCGAAGACGATCGCGGTGACCCCGGGGAGCCACAGCAGCTGGCGGCCGGCGGAGGCCCGGATCGTGCGGATGAAGTCAGGAGTGGCCATGGAGCGACCCTAACGGGCCCGGGCCGGGTCCCCGGATCGCGGCACGGTCCGGGGGCGTACGTCCGGTGTGCGGTCACGCCGGACGTTGCCGGTCACGCGGACGTTGCCGGTCACGCGGACGTTGCCGGTTGCGCGGCCGTTGCCGATCGTGCGGCTTCGGTGCGGCGCCCGCGCACACCGGCCCCGATCGCCCAGCCCAGGCCGCCCGCGGCGAGGAGGACGAGGGCGATCTCCGGCGCGATGCCCAGCTCGGTCGCGGGCGTCTCGGACGAGCGCAGCGGCACCTTCTGTACGAGGTAGGCGGGGGTGAACATGCCGGTCTTCTGCGTGATGCGCCCGTCGGGCATGATCACGGCGCTCACACCGCTGGTCACCGGCACGGTGACGGTCCGGCTGTGCTCGACCGCGCGGATCCGGGACATCGCGAGCTGCTGATAGGTCATCTCGCTGCGGTCGAAGGTCGCGTTGTTGCTCGGCACGGAGATCATCTGCGCCCCGTGGGTGACGGTGTCGCGCACGGCCCAGTCGAAGGCGGCCTCGTAGCAGGTGGCCAGGCCGACCTTGGCGCCGTCGATGGTGAACACGCCCGGCTCGGTGCCGCGGCTGAAGTCCTGGCGGACCATCGAGGTCCAGTCCTTGTTGATCGCGCCGAGCAGCGAGCGCAGCGGCAGGTACTCGCCGAACGGCTGGATCTGCCGCTTGTCGTACGTCTGGACGGGGCCCTTGTCCGGGTCCCACAGGATCTGCTCGTTCAGCAGCCTGCCGTCCCGCTCGACGACGCTGCCCACCGAGATCGGCACGCCGATCGCCTTGGCCGCCTGGTCGATGACCATGCGGGCGTCGGGGTAGACGAAGGGGTCGATGTCGGAGGAGTTCTCCGGCCAGAGCACGAAGTCGGGCCGGGCGGCCTTGCCCGCCTTCACGTCGGCCGCCAGGCGCAGCGTCTCGCGCACGTGGTAGTCGAGGACGGCGCGGCGCTGGGCGTTGAACTCCAGACCCGAGCGCGGCACGTTGCCCTGGATGACGGCGACCGTCACCGTACCGTTCTCGGCCCTGTCGCTGACCAGGCCGCGGGCGGCCACCGCGCCCACCACCGGCACGGCCACGCTGAGCAGGGCCGCGGCGGCGGCCGACCGCCGCACGGCCCGGGTGCGCCGCCCCTCCACCGCCACCCTCACGGCCTCGCACAGGCCGAAGCCGCACAGCACCACGGCGAAGCCGAGCACCGGTGTGCCGCCGACCGCGGCCAGCGGCAGGAACACGCCGTCCGCCTGACCGAAGGCGATCTTGCCCCAGGGGAAGCCGTTGAACGGCACGCGCGCGCGTACCGCCTCACCGGCGATCCAGACGGCGGCCGCCCACACCGGCCAGGCCGGCAGCTTCGACACCGCGGCGATGCCCACCCCTACCAGGGCGACGAAGACCGCCTCCACCGCGACGAGCGCGAGCCACGGACCGGGTCCGACCTCCACGCCGGTCCACACCAGCAGCGGCAGCAGGAACCCGAGGCCGAAGAGGTAGCCGAGGCCCAGCGCGGCCTTCCAGCCCCGACCGCGCAGCACCCCGCCCAGGACGGCGAAGGCCGGCAGCGCCAGCCACCACAGGGTGCGCGGCGGGAAGCTGACGTAGAGCAGCAGCCCGGACAGCGCGGCGGCAGCGGCGGGCACGAGCCGGACGAGCCTCGCGCGCCAGAGCGCGGGAGCGGACTGCGGGCTCAGCCGCTCCGACTCGCCGACGGAAGTTGCGGTGACGGTCATCTCGGGAGTGTACGGCGGTTGACCTGGGCCTCGACAGCTCGGTCCGTGGGGCGTACGCCACGGTCCGGGAGGCGGCACGTGTGGGAGTGCGTTCTCGTTCCCGCACGGGACGTCCACAATCCGGTCATCAGCCGTTACGGTGTGCCGGGGCCCGGTCCGCGGCCGGTCGTGACCGGAGTGGGCCGGCGGGACAGGGGAACGGTCGGGGGCGACCGGGGTTGCGGGGGGCGAGGGTGCGGTCCACCGAGATGACGTCCGCGGGCGGGGCGGACGGGGACAGACGCGGGGACGACGGAAGACATGCGGACGACGGCCGACGAAACGTTTCTGACGCGGCCGGTGTCGTGGTGCTGGGAGCCTGCGCCACCTGGTCGCTGGTCACCGGCGCGCTGCGCGAGGGGCGGCCCGAGGGTGTGCTGCTCGCCGTGCTGGCCGTGGCCGCCGGGTACGCGGCCGGCCGTATAGGCGGTGCCCTGCTGCCGGTCGCCGCGCCCTGCGCCGGGGCGCTGGCCGGCCTGGCGCTGGTGGTGGCGGTCCCCGGGCTGGCGCCGGGGCCGCGGTTCGCCGGACCGCTCGGGCACGCCGGCGCCACCGCCGCCGTGCTGACCCTGTCCGCGGGTGCCGCCTGCTGCGCCGCCTGGGCGGCGTCCGCCCCGGCCGTCCGGCTGGCGCTGCGCGCGCTGGCCGTCGCGATCGCGTCGACGGCGGCCGTTCTCGGCTCGGGCAGTGGGTTCGTCTTCTGCACCGCGGTGCTGCTCTGCTCGCTCGCCGCGGGCCGGATGCGCCGTCGCGGCCCCGGCATCGCGGTTCTCGCCCTCGTCGCGGCCGCGGGGGCGGGGACGAGCTGGGCGGTCGCCGTCCGGAGCCTGCCCGACGGGCTCGCCGAGACCCTGGAGGGCTGGCTGACGCAGCACCGCGTCCGCCTGTGGCGGGACGCGCTGCGCCTCGCCCACCAGAACGCGGGCGTGGGCGCGGGACCTGGCCGCTTCGGGGACTTCAGTCCGACGGCCCCGCAGTCGCTGCAACCCGACGGCAAGCCGCACTCGGCGCTGTTCCAGCAGGCGGCCGAGCAGGGGTTCATCGGCGTGGGGCTGCTGGCGGTGGCGTACGGCTGGATGCTCTACGCGCTGTGGCGGACCGCACGGCCCACGCCGCTCGCCCTCACCGCGGGCGCGACCCTCACCGCTCTGGCGGTGATCGCCACGGTGGGCGACGCGCTGAGCTTCACCGCCGTGTCGGTGGGCGCTGGGCTGCTGGCAGGCACGGCGACGGCCCGTCCGCTGGCCGACGAGGCGGGCCCGGCGCACTGCGGGAACGACCCGGACGGGACGGGACGGCGCCGGGACGAGGCCGGCCCGAACGACCTGCGCCAACGGCCCGGACAGAACCAGCCGGCACCCTGACGGGACCGGCCCGACGTGGACGCGACAGCAGGCCTCGGCGCGAGACAGGCCGACGCCGTGCCCCGGGCGGGAGAGGCCGACGCCATGCGCCCGGCCCGGTGGGACCGACCGAGGCCATGGTGAGTCCCGGTTCCGCGGGCACGTCGTGCATCGGCGGTACGTGCGCGAAGCGGCTCAGGGTACGGCCGTGCCGACGCGGCCGCTCGGACGTGGCCCGAGGCCGCCACGGCTCGGACCGGACCGGACGCCGCCGCCACGGCTCGGACCTGGCTCAGACGCGGCCGGGTGTCGGCGGGTGCAGGCGGTCCTTGATCACGCGTACCGCCGACTCGGCGTTGTCCACGGTGATCGTGAACGTGTGTCCGTCCCACAGGCGCAGCACGACGCCCTCTCCGCGCCGTACGACGACGGCGGTGCCCTTCTCGGGCCGCCAGCGGTACCCCCAGCCGCCCCATTGGCGCGGGGTGACGTGGGGGGCGAACTCGGCGCCCGCCACATGGGCGAGCGGGATGCGCCGGCGCGGCAGGCCGATGTGGCCGCAGCGCACCTCCAGTGTCTCCTTGTCGACTTTCAGTGCGACATGGACGAAGGCGAGGGTGCCGAAGAGGACCAGCAGCCCGGCGGCGATGCAGCCCACGACGGACATCACCAGCGGGGCGATCCCGGAACTCCAGGCCGAGTCCACGGCCAGCTCGATGCCGAGCGCCAGGCAGGCGGCGCCGACCAGCGCCAGCAGCCACTGGAAGCGGTTGGTGGCGCGGCCCGTCCAGACCTCCGGGTGCGGCCCGTCCTCGCTGCGGGAGTGGTCCCTCATGTCAATGAGGTTACTCAGGTTTCGCCCCGCGGGTAGCGCGTCGCACACGGGGAGTGTTCCGCACCGGCGCGTACGCGCCGGATGTGTCCGGGTCGCGGCCGTGCGTCAGCGGGCGGGGGTGACGGCCTCGAGGAGGCGGCCCTCCGCGTATGCCAGGGCCGGCGCGGGCAGTGCGCCTTCCTGTCCGTTGAGCAGCACCGTGACGGTGCCCGTGGCCGCGGCGTCGGGCTCGGGGCGGGCGCCGATCCGGCGCAGGGCCTGTGCGGCGACGGCCCCGGCCGAGCCGTGCAGCGCCAGCGGAGGACGGTCCGGGCGCTGCACGGCGGCCCGGATGCGGTCGCCGACCAGTTCGTAATGGGTGCAGCCCAGGACGACGGTCGTCACGTCGTCGGGGGTGAGGCCGGCGGCGGCGGTCACGGCCTCGTCGATCGCCGCCTGGTCGGCGTGCTCCACGGCCTCCGCCAGCCCCCAGCAGGGCACTTCGGCGACCGGCACGCCGTCGGCGAAGTCGCGGATGAGCCCCTGCTGGTAGGGGCTGCCGGTGGTGGCGGGCGTGGCCCAGATGGCGACGGGCCCGCCGCCGGCCGCGGCCGGCTTGATCGCGGGCACCGTGCCGATGACCGGCAGGCCCGGTTCGAGGCGGTCCCGCAGGGCGGTCAGCGCGTGCACGGTGGCGGTGTTGCAGCCGACGATCAGGGCGTCGGGGCCATGGGCGGCGGCGGCCTCGGCGACGGCCACCGCGCGCGCGGTGAGGTCCTCCGGAGTGCGTGGCCCCCAGGGCATGCCCGCGGGGTCCAGGGAGAGCACCAGATCTGCGTCGGGGCGCAGGCGCCGCACCGCGGCGGTGGCCGCCAGCAGCCCGATTCCGGAGTCCATGAGCGCGATCTTCACCCGGCCACGATAGACGATCCCGTCGTACCGGACGCCCTGGTGGGGCAGACTGCGGGCGTGAGCGTGATCGTGTGGACCGCCGTCGCATCACTGGCCGCCTGGCTGTGGCTGCTGCTCTGCCAGGGCTTCTTCTGGCGTACGGACGTCAGACTGCCCCCCGCGGTGGAGCCGGCCCCGGACGACTGGCCGGCGGTCTGTGTCGTGGTGCCCGCGCGGGACGAGGCGGCGGTGCTCGGCGCAAGCCTTCCGTCGCTGCTCGCCCAGGACTACCCGGGGCGGGCGGAGGTCTTCCTCGTCGACGACGGCAGCAGTGACGGCACCGGTGAGCTGGCCCGGGAGCTGGCGCGCAACGCCGGCGGGCTGCCGCTGACCGTGAGCTCGCCGGGCGAGCCGCCGGCGGGGTGGACCGGCAAGCTGTGGGCCGTACGGCACGGCATCGGCCTGGCACGCGCGCGTGGTCCCGAGTACCTGCTGCTGACCGATGCCGACATCGCCCACGCCCCGGACAGCCTGCGCGGCCTGGTGGCGGCGGCCCGTACCGGGGGTTTCGACGTCGTCTCGCAGATGGCCCGGCTGCGGGTGGAGTCGTTGTGGGAGCGGCTGGTCGTACCGGCGTTCGTCTACTTCTTCGCGCAGTTGTATCCGTTCCGCCGGATCGGGCGCAGGGGCGGTCGGACGGCGGCGGCCGCCGGCGGTTGCGTGCTGCTGCGCACCGGGGCCGCCGAACGGGCGCGGATCCCGGACGCGATCCGGCATGCCGTGATCGACGACGTGGCCCTCGCCCGGGCGGTCAAGGGCGGCGGCGGGCACATCTGGCTGGGCCTGGCCGAGCGGGTGGACAGCGTGCGCCCGTACCCGCGCCTGCACGACCTGTGGCGGATGGTCTCGCGCAGCGCCTACGCGCAACTGCGCCACAACCCGCTGCTGCTGCTCGGCACCGTCGCCGGGCTGGCGCTGGTGTACCTGGTGCCTCCGGTGGCGCTGGTCGCGGGCCTGGCTTCGGGCGGCGCGGCGACGGCAGGGGCCGGTGGCGCGGCGTGGCTGGTGATGACGGCGACGTACGTGCCGATGCTGCGGTACTACCGTCAGCCGCTGTGGCTCGCTCCGCTGCTGCCGTTCACGGCGTTCCTCTATCTGCTGATGACGGTGGACTCGGCGGTGCAGCACTACCGGGGCCGGGGTGCGGCCTGGAAGGGCCGCACCTACGCGCGTCCGGACGCCGTGCCCGAGGAGGGCTGAGCGCTCACCGGCGGACCGCCCACGGGCAGCGGTCGGCCCCTCACTTGCGGCCGGGCGTCCAGTTCATGCCCCAGCCGTAGGCCTGGTCGACGGTCCGCTGGGGGCTCACCCCGCGCGCGGGTACGAGGTAGCGGGCCTCGCGCTGGACGACCAGGTCGCTTCCGGTGTGGGTGATCAGGGCGAGCGCGCACACCGTGGAGGGCACGGTGCACTCGTCGAGGGAGAAGTCGACGGGGGCGCCGTGCTGGGGCTGGAGCGTGACGGTGGCGTGCAGGTCGGCGAAGGAGCGGGCGCCTTCGTAGATCGTCACGAAGACGAGGATGCGCCGGAAGTCGTTCGTGTGGTCGAGGTTGATCGTCAGGTTCTCGCCGCTTGCCACGGCGCCGGTGCGGTCGTCGCCGTCGAGGTGGATGTACGGGGGGCGGTGCAGCGAGCCGAAGGCGTTGCCGAGGGCCTGTACGACGCCCTTGCGGCCGTCCGACAACTCGTAGAGGGCGCACAGGTCGAGGTCCAGGTCACGGTGCATGGCGACCGCCCGGCCGCGCTTGCTGCCCCAGCCGGCGAACTGCTTGCGCACCTGCCAGTTCAGGTTCACGCGCATGGTC
>NZ_JBEXZD010000052.1:41399-50616 GCF_040628575.1 Streptomyces sp. NPDC006393 | reverse complement strand
CGCGGCAGGTGGCCAGGTGCGTATGATTGTCCGCGCAAACTTCGCCGAATGAATTCGGCCGGATTTCAATGGCGTGGACGTGCCGTGGGGCCGGAAATCGCGGCCGTGCACAATCACGTCCTGATTCTCCTTGGGAGGAGACGCAGTCATGCATGCCCACCTGACCACGGACGACTGGGGGCTCATCGCTGCCGCGGTCACCGTGGTCTACATGGTCGCGATGTACTGGTGCATGCCGACGCCGAAGGCGAAGCAGCGCATGGTCATCGCCCCGTTGGCCGGCTGGGTGTTTCTACTGCCCAATGCCATGATAAAAGGCTATTCCGTCCCGCACACCCTGTATTTCTACAGTTTCGCCCTGATGATGTTCATCGTCATGCTGGCGCCGGTTGCGAAAAGGGTCGCAGCCGATATTGCGGAACAGGAAGAGAAGCCTTGGGACAAGGTGCCTCTCAACACCTTCTCCTTGTACTGGATCGCCGGCTCGGCCACGGTGTGCACCGTGGGAATGGTCTACCTCTGGCCGTTCCTCGCCTAGCGGAGAGGCGGGGCGATCCTGACCGTCGGAGGCGGCGGAGGTCGCGGAGATCGCTGCGGTCTCGGGGGCCGCTGTGGGAGCCGCCCTCGCCGGCGAGATGCCGGGCGCCCGGCCGAGGCACTCCGCCGCGCGGCGGCGCCGCCGGTGGGCTTCAGGCCGTACCGCCCATCCAGCCCGCCGCGTCCAGGCGGAACGCCCCGGGGGCCACGACGGTGCTCAGGTCGTCCTCGATGGCGCCCAGACGGTCCTCTCCCAGTCGGGCGGCCCACTCGGCGCGCAGCCGGTCGAAGATCGCGGCCGAGCGGGCCAGGACGTCGAAACCGCGCTCGGTCAGGCGCACCACCTTGCGGCGGGCGTCGGCGGGGTCGTCGCAGCGCTGGGCGTAACCGAGGGCGACCAGGCGATCGACGGTCTTGCCCGCCGCCTGCTTGGAGATGCCCAGGCGGCGGGCGATGTCGCTGGCGGCGCTGCCCTGCGGGCCGATCGCCTGGAGGGCGAACCCGTACGCCGGGCGCACCTGCGGGTGTCCCTGCTCGGCGAGTTCGGTGTGCAGCGCGTCGATGAGTGTCCTGAAGCCCGCGAACAGCAGCAGCGGCAGCTCGTAGCCGGCTCTCGGGCGGTCGGCGTCGCCGCCGTGCGCGTCCTCGCCACCCTTCCCCGGAAAGGCAACCTGGTTTACCATCTTATCGTCAACCATGTTGACCATCTTAGGAGGTGCCATGTTCGCCGCACACACCATGGGGAGCGCCCCCGAGGCGTCGCGACCGGCGATGCGGTCCGTCGCCGACGGCTTCGGCGGGACACTGCCGGACGCCGTGGCCCGGCTGGCCGCGTCACCCGAGCTGCTCAACGGGTTCCTGTCGCTGAGCGCGAGTTTCGAGGGCTGCACCCTGGACCCGCTCTCCAGGGAGGCCGTCATCATGACGGTCGCCGTCCGCAACCAGTGTCACGTCTGCATCGCCCTGCACACCGGCAAGCTCCGCAAGCTCGGCGCGGACCCCGAGCTCGTCGCCGCCCTGCGCGAGGAGCGCGCTCCGGCCGACGAACGGCTCGCCGCGATCCGTACGTTCACCCTCGACGTCCTGGCCAGTGCCGGCGCCGTGGACGACGACGCGGTCAAGGCTCTCCTGGCCCACGGATACACCGAGCGCAACGCTCTGGAAGTCGTCCTCGGCATCGGCACGTACACGATGTCGACCTTCGCCAACCGCCTCGTCCGGGCCGCATGAGGCAACCGCCTCGTCCGGGCCGCATGAGGTTCCGGGCCCGACTGCCCGACGGCCGGGCTCTCAGAGAGTCAGGCTGATCGCCGCGCCGATGCCGCCCAGGACGAGGGCGAGGGCCGCTTCGGGCCAACCGCCCGATCCCCAGCGGAAGAACCGGTCCACGGCCAGCCGGCCCGGGCCGATGGCCGCGACGGACAGGGCGACCACGGCGATGCAGACGTTGTACTCGACCCCTTGTTCCGAGACCCACAGGCCGTTCGCGCCGCTGACCGTCACCATGGCGTTGATCATCACGCCGATGAGAGCGGCGGCGGCCAGCGGGGTGAGCAGGCCGAGAGCCAGGCCGAGACCTCCGAGGAACTCGGAGGCACCACCGATCACCGCGAAGACCGTTCCCGGGCGGTAACCGAGGCTCTCGAAGTACCGGCCGGTCGCCGTCAGGCCGTGGCCGCCGAAGAGACCGAACAGTTTCTGTGCGCCGTGCCCGGCCATCAGCAGCCCGACGGTCAGCCTGAGGAGCAGAAGGCCGCCGTCGGCGGCGGACGCGAGGGGGACGGCGGTGCCCTGCGCGGCCGTTTCCGTCGGGCGCGCGGGGCGGGCCAGGATGCGCTTGGTAACCATGGAATGCTCCGGATGTGAATGCTCCGGATGGTCCGGATAGCCCGGATGCTTCCGATCCTTTCGCAGTCGTCACCGTCACGCATCTGGGACACGACACGAAGGGCCGGTTCGGGAGGCCTCCTCCCGAACCGGCCCTTCGTACGTCGAAAGGCGCGCGAATCGCCGCGCGGATCAGAACGTGACGGTCGCGCCGACCTGGTGGTACTGGCCGAGGGTGCCCAGCGCGGTGCCGAGGGCTCCGGCCGTGGCGGCCTGGGCCTGGCCCAGGACGTCCGAGTCGCTGATCGCCGTGGGGCCGGCGACGACACTGGCGTGCGGGGTCAGGCCGCCCAGGCCGCCGGAGACGTTGTCGAGCTCGGCGTCGGAGATCTCGGTGGTCCGGATCTGGGGAGCGGAGTTCATGGGGGAACTTCCCTTCGCATGGGGTGGGGCACATGGGGCGGTCCCGCTGGGGACGGCGAGCCGCCGCGGCCGCAGGTGTGCGGCATCCGTTTCCGGACGCCTTCGCTCCACCGGCGGCGCAACGGATCAAACCACGGAGCGCGCCGCGCATCCATCCAACGACCGCTGCCGCCAGGCCGGTTGAACGCTCCGGTCACGCATCTGTGTGCACGCCGCCACGAAGCGGGAGCAGCTTCTCTACATGCTCCACGACATGGTCGACGAATCCTGAAGCGACAGGTGTTGTCAGAGTGACTCCGAACGGGACACTCCGCACCAATACCGCACCGCCCGGCATGTCTCCGCGCCCCCTCGCCGCCTCCCGTGCCGCCGTTGCGCAATCGCCGTGAAGATTCGCGGCAGCCGGGCCCCGGCAGCCCGCCACCCAGCGAACACCGCCGGGCACGGAAACAGGAACTTTCATGATTTTACGGACAAAAGCCATCCCATTCGCGTCCTGCACCGTATCCAGTACAAGACCCGCTCAAGGAGGAGCGGACAGGAGAGGAAGCACGCCATGGCGATCTTCAAGGATCTTTTCCCGGCCAAGAGCCACGGCCACGGAGGCAGTGGCCATGGCGGCCACGGTGGTCACGGTGGTCACGGCCACAGTGGCCACGGAGACGGACACGGACACGGGCACGACGACTCCTCGAGGAGGGGACGTCGGCACGGTTCGCGTCACGGCGACTACTGATACATGAGGTTCACCACCACCACTGACAAAGGGCCGAAACGGCCGAGCGGACCGGCGCACGAGGGAGCCGGTCCGCTCCGTCGGCATGCCCGGCGGCATGCCGGACGGCAGCTGGTCCGCGTGCGGCAGCTGGTCCCCATACGGCGGCTGCTGCGGGGACGGCAGCTGCTGCGCGGTCTGCTGTCGGTCGGCGCGGACACGGACGCCGTGGTCGCGGCCGCCCCGCCGCTGTCCGTGCGCGAGGTGTTCCGCCGGTTCTGGCCGTACACGCGCGGCCGGCGCGGACGCCTGCTGCCGCTCGCGCTGTTCAGCGTGCTCGGGCCGCTCGTCGACGGCGGGGAGCTGTGGCTGTTCAAGGTGGTGGTGGACGAGGTCCTCGTGCCGAGGGACCTGTCGCCGTTCCTGTGGATCGCCCCCGCCTATCTGGGGCTCATCGCCGTCTCCGGGATCCTGGGGTTCGCCGACGACGTCCTGTCGGCGTACGTCAGCGAGAGCTTCCTGCTGGCCTTGCGCTCCGATGTCTTCCGGCACGTACAGGGGCTGTCGCTGGGGTTCTTCGAACGACGGCGGCTCGGGGACCTGCTGTCCCGGGTCACCGGTGACGTGGACGCCGTGGAGACGTTCCTGCTGTCCGGTGTGGCGGACGTGCTGTACTTCGTCATCCAGCTGGGCGTCTTCCTCGGCCTGCTGTTCTATCTGAGCTGGGACCTCACCCTGCTCGCCCTCGTCATCGTGCCGCTGTTCTGGGGCGCCGCGCGGCACTTCTCCCGGCTGGTCAAGGAGGCGTCCCGGGAGCGCAGGCGCCGCAGCGGCTCGCTCACCGCGGTCGCCGAGGAGTCGCTGGGCAACGTGGCGCTGGTCCAGGCGTACAACCGGCAGGCCTGGGAGGGCCACCGCTTCGAGCGCGAGAACATCGGCAAGTTCCACGCCGCGATGGCCTCGGCGCGGATCCGCGCCGTCTACCGGCCGCTCGTCGAGCTCATCGAGGTGTGCGGTGCCCTCGCCGTCATCGGGCTGGGCACCTGGAAGCTGACCCAGGGGCAGCTCACGCTGGGCGGCCTGCTGGTCTTCCTGGCGCTGATCAGCAGGCTCTACGGCCCGGTCCGCGACCTCTCCCGGCTCGGCACCACCTTCTACTCCGCCTCCGCCTCCGCCGAACGGATCGCCGAACTGCTCGACCAGCGGCCCCAGGTCACCCAGGCCCCCGACGCCCGGCGGATCCGGCGGGCGCGCGGCGAGATCGAGTTCGACGCGGTCTCCTTCCGCTACCCCGGCACCACCCGTCCCGCGCTGTCCGACGTCTCCTTCCACGTCTCCCCCGGCGAGACCCTGGCACTGGTCGGCGCCAGCGGGGCCGGCAAGTCCACCGTCGCCAAGCTGCAACTGCGCTTCTACGACCCCGACCTGGGCGCCGTCCGCCTCGACGGGACCGATCTGCGCCGTCTCGACCTGACCGACGTACGCGAGAGCGTCGCGGTCGTCCTCCAGGAGACGCTCGTCCTGCACGGAACGGTCCGGGAGAACATCGCCTACGGCCGGCCCGACGCCACCGAGGCCGAGATCGTGGCGGCGGCACGCGCCGCCGACGCCGACGGCTTCATCCGGCTGCTGCCGGACGGGTACGACACGGTGGTCGGCCAGCGCGGCCGGACGCTGTCCGGCGGGCAGCGCCAGCGCCTGGCGATCGCCCGCGCGATGATCAGGGACGCGCCCGTGCTGCTCCTGGACGAGCCCACCACCGGCCTCGACGCCCAGTCCGGCCACCGGATCATGGACCCGCTGCGCCGTCTCATGGCCGGCCGCACGACCGTCGTCATCTCGCACAACCTGCTCACCGTCCGCGACGCCACCCGGGTGGTGGTCCTCGACCACGGCCGGGTCGTCGAGTCCGGCACGCACGATGAGCTGTTCCTGCGGGACGGCGCCTATGCCCGCCTCCACCGGCTGCACGCCCCGACGCCCGGCCCGGCGGGCACCATGACCGGCCCCGAGGGAACCATGACGAATCCCGAGGGCACCATGACCGGTCCCGAGGGCAACGGATCGGGGAGGGCGCGGCCGTGACCGAGACCCGGGTGCGTGCTTCGGCCGGCCCCGCCCCGCCGCTGCCGCCGGGCACCCGGCCGCTGCCCGGATACGTGTTCCTCGCACATCTCACGCGCACCGGATGGCTGGACCTGTACGACTCCTGGAGCGAGGAACGCGACTGCCGGTGCGTCGTCAAGGTGGTGCGCCCGGACCGCCGCGGCGAGGCGGACCTGACCGAACGGCTGCTGCGCGAGGGGCAGTGGCTGCGCGACTTCACCCACCCGCACCTGGTCCGCGCCTACGAGTTCTTCGTGTCGCCCGAGCCGCTCGTCGTCCTGGAGACACTGAGCGGGGAGACCCTGTCCCATCTCGTCCACCGGCTGAAGCGGCGGCCCTCCGCCACCGACCTGGCCGTGCTCGGGGCGCAGCTGTGCTCCGCGGCCCACTATCTGCACGGCCGGGGCCTGCTGCACCTGGACCTCAAGCCGTCCAACGTCGTGGTGGAGCGCGGCCACGCCAAGGTGCTCGACCTCAGCCTGGCCCGCCCGCCGGGCCTGGCCCCGCCGGGAATCGGCACCTTCGCCTACCTCGCCCCGGAGCAGGCACGCGGCGAGCCGCTCACGGCCGCGACCGACGTGTGGGGCATCGGCGTCACCCTGTACGAGGTGGCCTGCGGCAGCCGCCCCTTCACCGCGCCCGGCGACCGCGGCGCGAGCCACCGCGCGAGTTCGTACGGCTACGACTCCGAGGACGAGCGGTACCCGCAGCTGGAGGGGACCGCCCCGCCGGTCGCGGCACGGCGGCGGCTGCCGCGCGAGCTCGCCGTGCTCATCGACGGCTGTCTGCGCACGGACCCGCGGGCACGGCCCACGGTCCCGGACCTGGCGACGTCCCTGCGCGCACTGCTCGAGACGCAGGGGTGCGAGACGCACGGGTGAGAGAACCCCGGCACGGGTGTGAGGACCTCAGGTCTCCGCGCCCGTGGCGAAGCGGGTGGTGGCCAGCACCGTGCCGTCGGGTGCCGTCAACCGGGCGCCGGAGAGCCCGTCGCGGTCGACACCGGCCGGGGTGGGGGCGCCCCACGAGCCCTGGCCCTTGTGGAGGCTGAAGCTGCCGACCCGGACGGTGCTGCCGTCCTTGTGCACCAGCAGGCAGGAGACCCGGCCGCTGTAGGGGGTGCCCACTCCGGCGAGGTCGACGGTCATGAAGATCCAGCCGGGGGTGCCCGCGTGCGCGTAGACCTCGCCGGCCGGCTTTCCCGCCTGGGTCTGGGCGGACATCAGCCCGCCCCACAGCATGTCCGTGTCGCGGTTCGCGGTCGGCTGGGCGGGGCGGGCCATGGTGTCCTCGATGGCCGTGCCGACCGACCAGCCGCCGAACCCGACGGCCAGCACGAACACGGTGGCGACGGCGGCGACCCCCGGCCGCACACGCCGGGCGAACCGGCCCGGCCGGGCCCGGCCGGGCACCCGGGCGAGCGTGCGGCCCTCGTGTGCCGCCGCGCTCGCCGCCGCGTCCTGCGTCAGCATCTGCGCCACCCGGGTCTCGAACCCGACCGGCGGCTCGCTGCCCGGCAGCAGCCCGATCAGCCGGTCGCCGACCTGGGTCAGCTGCCGGATGTGCTCACGGCAGTCCGCGCACCGCTCAAGATGCGCGACGGCGCCGGCCCGCTCACGGGCGGGCAGCACACCGAGAGCGAGCTCGGCGCCGATCTCGCGCAGCTTGTCGCACATCACGTCATTGGGCATGGTCGTCGCCTCGGCACTCGGACGCGAGCGTGGTCCGCAGCTTGCCCATGGCCGCCCGGACCCGGGTCTTGGCCGTGCCCAGCGGGATGTGCTCCCGGTCGGCGATCTGCTGGGCGGTCAGGCCATAGATGCCCGCCATCACCAGCGCCCGGCCCTGCTCGCGTGGCAGTTCCGCCACGGCCGCCCGGAGCCGGGTCGACGCCTCGTCGGCCAGGGCGTGCTGCTCTGGGGTCTCACTGACGACGCCCAGGATGGCGTCCAGGTCCTCGGGCGGCACCGGCTCCGATCTCCGTGACCGGACGGCGTCGATGGCGAGGTTGTGGGCGATGGTGGTCAGCCAGGTCGTCACCGACCCGCGTCGCGAGTCGTAGATCTGCGCGTGCCGCCACGCCCGCTCGAACGTCTGCTGGGCGATGTCCTCGGCGAGTTGCGGGTCTCCGGTGACGGCGATCGCGACACCGAAGACGCGATGCTGGAACCTCCTCACGAAACTGACCGCGAGCTCCGGGTCACCGAGGGCCAGCCCGGACAGCAGAGCCTCGTCCGGGAGACGGCCCACGGTGAACCGGAATCTCGACATATCCCTATATACGGGCCGGAAGCGCCTCGGGATTTCCCGGCTGATACGGAATCCCATATTCCGATTCTCCTCCGGGCCCGCCCACCCGCATGTCCTCCCGTGGGCGGCCCCTCTCGGATGCCCTGCCGGCCACCGGCGGCCCGGTCGGTCAGAGCGCGTCGGCCAGGCGATCGACCTGGTCGGGGTCGAGGCCGTAGCAGTAGAGCATGACCTCGTCGGCGCCCAGGTCTCCGTAGGCGGTGACGGCCTCGCGGACGGCCCGCGGGGTGGTGAGCATGCCGGAGACCATGCGGTCGGGCATGCCGGTGAAGGTGTAGTACGCGTGCATGGCGGCCCGCGCGTCCTCGACGACCTGCTCCGGGCCCAGCGCGACGTTCACCTGCGCGACGAGGCGCGGGGCGCCCTCGCGGCCGTGCTCCTTCCACTGGCCGCGCACCGTGTCGAACAGGCCGCCCGCCCAGGACGGCGGCGCCGCGGCGAGGAAGCCATCGCCCCAGCGGGCCACGCGCTCCAGCGCGACGGGCTTGAAGCCGCCGAAGAGCACCTCGGGCCCGCCGGGCCGGAACACCGCCGGGCCGACGGGGCCCACGCCGTCGCCGTACGGTTCACCGGACCACAGGCGGCGCAGCACCGGCATCTGTTCGTCCAGGCGGCGGCCCCGGGTGCGGATGTCGACGCCCGCGGCCCGGTGGTCGTCCTCGCGGCCGCCGATGCCGAGACCGAGGACCAGGCGGCCGCCGGTCATCCGGTCCAGGGTGGCCGTCTGCTTGGCGAGCAGGGCGGTGTCCCGCAGCGGGGCCAGCAGCACCTCGGTCTGGACGCGGATCCTGGAGGTGGCCCCGGCGAGGACGGCGAGGGCGACCAGCGGTTCGGGATTGTCGTAGACGAGCCGGTCGAGCAGGCCGAGGGTGGTGAAGGGGCCGGCCTCGGCGCGCCGGGCCCAGGTGAGCAGGGTGGCGGGGTCGCCGATGGGAAGACCGATTCCGACGTTCATGAAGAGCCTCCGTGGAGAGGAAACGTGCGACAGGGAGAAGGACGGGTCGACAAGGACAGCTGCCGCCCTCTCCTGCGCCTCGGCGCGATGACTCGGCGAGGCGGGACGCTCCCGCTCTGCGGCGTACTTCCGGGGAGGTCTCTTCAAAGTGCGGCAAGTCTAGGCCGCGTCCGGCCACGGGAGCCAACGCATTTCTCACCGGTTCCACGTGTCGTCCTACAGGTCATTCGGTCGTACGGGACGGGCGGGCGTACGGGACGGGCGGGCGTACGGGACGGGCGGGCGTACGGGACGGGCGGGCGTACGGGACGGGCGGGCGTACGGGACGGGCGGGCGTACGGGAC
>NZ_JBEXZD010000052.1:0-41299 GCF_040628575.1 Streptomyces sp. NPDC006393 | reverse complement strand
GGGCGGGCGTACGGGGCGGGCGGTGTCCGTCGGTGGAACCACCTGTCCCGGTGCGGCAGTCTGTCCCCTCGTGGGGAGCGTTCCGAATCAGGGTGGTGCGCCCGGTGACGCGGGCGGCGCGCACATGGTGGTCTGCGGTGACGACGGCCTGGCGTACCGGCTGGCCGCCGAGTTGCGCGGTGTGTACGGCGAGCAGGTGACGCTGGTCGTGCCGCCCTCCGGGCGGTCGGTACGGCCGCCGGTGGTGGGCCGCGTCCGAGCGGCCTCGGCGCTGCTGGACCGGGTGGTGAGCGCGGCCGTGAGCCGGGCCGGCGGCAACGGGGGCGGCGGCAACGGCAACCGTGACGGTGAGGCCGGTCAGGGCGGCCAGGGCGGTCAGGACGGTCAAGCGCTCCCCGCCGACCGGGTGTTGGAGGCCGCCGAGCCGACCGAGGCCGTGCTCGCGGAGGCGGGCGTGGACCGGGCGACCGCGATGGCGCTGGTGTACGACGACGACGAGACCAACATCCGTGCCGCGCTGACCGTGCGCCGGCTCAACCCGCGGCTGCGGCTCGTGCTGCGCCTGTACAACCGGCGGTTGGGACAGCACATCGAGGAACTCCTCGACCAGGCCGCCGCGTTGGCGACCGGTGACGGCGACACCTGGCTGGGCGCCGACGCCTCCACGACCGTGCTGTCCGACGCCGACACGGCCGCGCCCGCGCTCGCCGCCAGCGCGGCCGTGGGGACCACCAAGGTGGTGCAGACGGACAGACTGCTGCTGCGCGCGGTGGAACGGCAGCCGCCCGCACCGGGGCAGGTCGCCGACCCGGGGCTGTGCACGCTCGCGCTGCTGTCGGCGACCAGCGGTGATCCGGCCGGCGCGGACGGGTCCGAGGGAGGCGGCGACCAGCGGCCCCACCTGCTGCCGGACGAGACGGCGGTACGGGAGGCCACCGGCCGCGGAACCGTGGTGCTGGAGCAGGTGTCGTACGCCGCCGGCCGGGGTGCCGCGGGGCGCGGAGTGGGGGTCGGGGTCGTTCCCCCGCTGACCTCGCTGTTCTCGCGGCGGCTGCGCTGGTCGCTGGCGGGGCTGGTGGGGTGTGTGTTCGCGCTCGCGGTGGCGCTGTGGCTGGTGACCGGGGTCCATCCGCTCGGTGCCCTCTATCTGACACTGCTGGACCTGTTCGCGATCGACGATCCGGCGATCGGGGCGCCGGCCGGACGCCAGGTGCTGCAACTGCTGTCCGGGCTGGTCGGGTTGCTGCTGCTGCCGGTGCTGCTGGCGGCGGTGCTGGAGGCGCTGGGCACGTTCCGGTCGGCGTCCGCGCTGCGCAAGCCGCCGCGCGGGCTCGGCGGGCATGTGGTGCTGCTGGGACTGGGAAAGATCGGCACCCGGGTGCTGACGCGACTGCGGGAACTGGGCGTTCCGGTGGTGTGCGTGGAGTCGGACCCCGATGCGCGGGGGCTGGCGACGGCGCGGCGGCTGCGGGTGCCGGTGGTGCTCGGGGACGTCACGCAGGAGGGCGTGCTGGAGTCCGCGAAGATCCACCGCGCCAAGGCGCTGCTCGCGGTGACCAGCGCGGACACCACGAACCTGGAGGCCGTGCTGTACGCCCGGTCGGTGCGGTCCGATCTGCGGGTGGTGCTGCGGCTGTACGACGACGACTTCGCGACCGCGGTGTACCGCACCCTGCGGGCCGCGCACCCGCACGCGCAGACGCGGAGCCGGAGCGTGTCGCACCTGGCGGCGCCCGCGTTCGCCGGGGCGATGTTCGGGCGGCAGATCCTGGGGGCGATCCCGGTGGAGCGGCGGGTCCTGCTGTTCGCGTCGGTGGACGTCGACGGGCATCCGCAGCTGGAGGGCAGGACGGTCGCGGAGGCCTTCCGGGCCGGGTACTGGCGGGTGCTGGCGCTGGACACGGACGCCTCGGCGAGTGCGGGTGCGGACGCGAGGCCGGGGACAGGGGCGGGGGCGGCGGCGCAGGACCGTCGTGAGCCCGCCGCGCAGGAGGCGGCCGAGGACGGGCGACGCACCTCGCGCCTGGTCTTCAACCTGCCCGCCACGTACGTCCTCCGCAAGGAGGACCGCGTGGTGCTCGCCGCGACGCGGCGCGGACTCGCGGAACTCCTCGGTCGGCGGTCCCGGCAGCGGACGGTGACCTAGGCGGCGGGCGCGGGCCCTGGTTTCGCCCCCGCCGCCCCTACCCGTCCCTTCTCCAGGGGCTCCGCCCCTTCGACCCCGCCGGGGCTTCGCCCCGGACCCCGTTTCCCACCCGCCCACCCGTCTCGGTGGGATAAGAGGGCACCCCCCTGGGGCTCCGCCCCAGACCCCGCCGGGGGCTCCGCCCCCTGCACCCCCCCGGTGCGTGCCCGGCCCGAAACCCGGCCGGGGCTTCGCCCCGGACCCCGGCGGGAGCTCCGCCCCCGTGCGCCCCAAGGGGGCCGGCCCGCTCAAGGTCCCGGTGCGCCGCTCCCGCCCGACGGCGGCCGACCGCCCTACCTCGGCAAGTGGCGCTCGGCGAAGTCGAGTTCCAGGCGGAGTTGCTTGATGCGTTCGTCCACGACGAGGGAGCCGTGGCCGGCGTCGTAGCGGTAGATCTCGTGGACGGCGCCGCGGGCCTGGAGGCGTTTGACGTAGTTCTCGATCTGGCGGATGGGACAGCGGGGGTCGTTGACGCCGGCGGAGATGTAGACCGGGGCCTTGACCTGGTCCACGTAGGTGAGCGGGGAGGACGCCTCGAAGCGTTCGGGGACCTCCTCGGGGGTGCCGCCCAGCAGGGTGCGGTCCATGGCCTTCAGGGCTTCCATCTCGTCGTGGTACGCCGTGACGTAGTCGGCGACCGGGACCGCCGCGATGCCCAGCGTCCACGCCTCCGGCTGGGTGCCCAGGCCCAGCAGCGTGAGGTAGCCGCCCCAGGAGCCGCCGCTGAGGATCAGCCGCTCGGGGTCGGCCAGGCCCGAGTCGATCGCCCACTGCCGGACCGCCGCGATGTCCTCCAGCTCGATCAGGCCGACCCGGTGCTTCAGGGCGTCCGTCCAGGCGCGGCCGTAGCCCGTGGAGCCGCGGTAGTTGACGCGGACCACCGCGTAGCCGTGGTCCACCCAGGCGGCCGGGCCCGCGGCGAAGGAGTCGCTGTCGTGCCAGGTGGGGCCGCCGTGGATGTCGAAGACCGTGGGCAGGGGGCCCGTCACGCCCGCCGGCCGTTGGACCAGGGCGTGGATGCGACCGCCGGGGCCGTCCACCCAGACGTCCTCCACCGGGACCGAGCCCGGGGACGTCATCCCGGGCGGGTCCAGGACCACCCCGCCGGCCGTGGAGCGGACGGCGGACGGCTCGGCCGCCGACGACCACAGGTACTCCACGCTGCCGTCCGGACGGGCCGTCGCCCCGGAGACCGTGCCCGGCAGGGTGGGGATCCGCGTCAGTTCGCGGCCGACCGGGTCGTAGCGGAACAGCTCGCTGCGGGCCTCGAAGCTGTGCGCGACGAGCAGTCCGCTGCCGTCCGGGTACCACTCGGCGCTCACGTCGCCGGGCAGGTCCAGCTCCAGGTCCGTCTCCTCGCCCGTCGCCACGTCCCACACCAGCGGCTCCCAGCGGCCCCGCCGCTGGTGGCCGACGAGCAGCCGGGTGTCGCCGACGACCGGGGCGAAGCCCAGCACCTCCAGGCCGAGCTCCAGCGTCCCGCCCTTGGTGTCGTCCAGCTCGGCCACCGGTGTGCCGTCCGGGCGCAGCACCCGCAGCGCCGAGTGCATGGCGTCGCCGTGCTCGGTGTGCTCGATCGCGATCAGCGAGCCGTCGTGGGAGAGGTCGCCGACGCCCGCGGACTCCCGGTGCCGGTAGATCTCCACCGGGTCCTCGCCGGAGCCCGGGCGCGTGAGGTGGATCGTCGTGCCGTCCTCGTCCGTGGAGCGGCCCACCACCGCCGTACGCCCGTCGCGGCCGAGCGCGAGGCCCGCCGGGTAGGACGGCTCCAGGCCGGGCACGGCCGCCTCGTCGGGGCCGCCGGTGAACGGCTGGCGGCGCCAGACGCCGAACTCGTCGCCGTCCTTGTCGTCGAACCACCAGATCCACTCGCCGTCCGGGGACAGCACGCCCTCCGTCGTGCCGTTCGGCCGGTCCGTCGCCTGGCGCTGCTCACCGCTCCCGCGATCCCAGGCGTACAGCTCGTACGTCCCCGTCGCGTTCGACACGAACAGGGAACGGTCCGGTGCGTCCTCCGCCCAGTCGGGCAGCGAGACGCGGGGCGCCCGGAAGCGCTTCTCCCAGTCCGGCATCCGCTCCTGCCGGTCCCGCCCGGCCGCGTCCCGGCCCTGCCCGTCCCGCTGGTCCCGCACCGCGGACCCGTTGCTCTCAGTCATGGCCCCATAGTGCCTGGCCGCACCGACAACGCGCCGCCCCCGCTCCCCAGCCTGTGGACAACGGGCCCGTCCGGCCCCGGGCAGCCTGTGGAAAACTCCGCCCCACGCCGACCCCGCGACCGGACCGCCCGGCCGGGGGCCGTACCGTTGAGGGCGTGTACCGGTTTCTGCTGACGCCCCGCTGGTGGGGCATCAACATCTTCGTGCTGCTGGCCATCCCCTTCTGCGTCTTCATGGGGTCCTGGCAGCTGAGCCGGTTCGACGCGCGGGTGCAGGAGCACCGGACCGCGAACGCCCAGGCCGCCTCGGACCGCACTCAGGCCCCCCGCCCGCTGACCCGGCTGCTGCCCGTCGACAAGCGGACCTCCGGCATGCGGGCCACCGCGACCGGCCGGTACGGCAAGCAGCTGCTGGTCCCCGGCCGTGAGCTGGACGGCAAGCGCGGCTTCTACGTGCTGACGCTGCTGCGCACCGACTCCGGCAAGGCGCTCCCGGTCGTCCGGGGCTGGCTGCCGGGCGACGCGGACGCCGCGAAGGCCCCGGCGCCCCCCGCGGGCGAGGTCACCGTCACCGGTGCGCTCCAGGCGTCCGAGACGCCCGGTGACAACGGGGTCAGCGCACAGGGCGGCCTGCCTGCCGGGCAGACCTCGGCGATCAGCGCCGCCTCGCTGGTCAACCTCGTGCCGTACGACGTGTACGACGCTTGGGTGACGCTCGACAGGGCCGACTCCGGGATGAAGGCGGTGCCGGCCAAGGCCCCCGACAACACCGGGCTGGATCTGAAGGCCTTCCAGAACCTCGGCTACACCGGCGAGTGGTTCGTCTTCGCCGGGTTCGTGGTCTTCATGTGGTTCCGGCTCGTACGGCGCGAGGTGGAGGCCGTACGGGACGCGGAGCTGGGACTGGTGCCGGAGCAGAAGGGCGAGCAGGCCGCCGCGGTGTGACCGCTCGCGGCCGGCGCGCCCGCGCGAGCCCGCCGCCGCGCCCCTACGACGCGGCCAGCACCCCCGTGCGGTACACCGTGCCCGCGCACGCTTTCGGCACCGTCGCCGAGACCGCCGGTGAGCCGGCCTCCGGCGTGTGGGAGACCACGACGCTGCCCTCGGCCGTGCCGCCGTCCTCCGTCATCAACTGGGTCGTGGTGCCGGCGTCGGTGCCCGTGCCGGCGGACGTGCCACCCGTCGTGCCGGAGTCCTGGCTGGAGGACGGGTCGGGTGAGGGGGCGCCCGTCTCCGTGCCACCGTTGCCGGTGCCGCCGCCGGTGGTCGGACAGGTCTCGGAGGGCACCCAGGCGAACTTCACCTCGTACGCGGAGCCGGGCGACAGGACCAGCCCGGAGACCTCGGTGGAGGGGTCGGGCAGGGCGGTGGCCGGATCGCCGGCGATGTGCTGAGTGACGGTGATCTTGCTGGTGTCGGCGGCGCCCTGCGCCAGCGTCGTCACCGTGCCGGGCCCGCCGACGGTACAGCTGCCCTTGGAGATGTTGGTGACGCGGAAGGTGCCGTAGACGGCACCGGAGGTGTCGGGCGCGCCGATCGTCGCGGTGGCGGAGCCCAGCTGGGGCGCCGTGCACACGGGGGCGCCGGTGTCGGCGGAGGCCGAGGGGCCGCCCGTGCCGGCGCCGGCGGTCCCGCTGCCCGGGGGGACGCTCTTGCCGTCGCCCCTGCGGTCGTCCGGCTTTCCGCTGCTGCCCTTGCCGGGTGTCCGGCCGGAGGTGCCGCTCGCGGTGCCCTCCCCGCCGCCCGGGCCCTTGCCCTGGCCGGTGCCGCCCTGGGCCTGCGAGGCCTGGCCGGCGATGGCGGGGTCGACGCCGGAGCCGCCGGCGTCGGAGACGTGCACGAGCGCGGGGACGGCGGTGCCGATGAACAGGGCGGCGGCGGCCATGCCGACGGCGGCCTGCCGCTTGCGGGCGCGCCGCGCCGGAACCGCGCGCCGGAGGTGGTCCAGCGTGCCTTCACGCGGCTCGACCTCCTGGACCGCCTGGTGCAGCATCCTGCGCAGTGCCAGCTCGTCCGGGTCGAGCCCCTCGGGGTCCCTTTCGTCGGGGCTGTGGTTCACGTGTCCGTTCCCAGCGTGCGATTGCGTGTCGTCCTGCTCCGGCCGCGTCGGCTCGTGCCACGCGTACGGCTCGTGGCGCTCATGCGAGTCGCGTCCCTCGGCGTTCTCGCTCATGCCCGCGCCTCCATCGCGACCCTGAGCGCCGCGATGCCGCGTGAGCCGTACGCCTTGACCGATCCGAGCGATATCCCGAGGGTCTCGGCGACCTGCGCCTCGGTCATGTCCGCGAAGTAGCGCAGCACCAGCACCTCGCGCTGGCGGCGCTGGAGGCCCTTCATCGCCTTGATCAGGGAGTCGCGCTCCAGCTGGTCGTAGGCGCCCTCCTCGGCGCTCGCCATGTCCGGCATCGGCTTGGAGAGCAGCTTCAGGCCGAGGATGCGGCGGCGCAGGGCCGAACGCGAGAGATTGACGACGGTCTGCCGCAGGTAGGCGAGCGTCTTCTCGGGGTCGCGGACCCGCTTGCGGGCGGAGTGGACCCGGATGAAGGCCTCCTGGACGACGTCCTCGCAGGAGGCGGTGTCGTCGAGGAGGAGCGCGGCCAGGCCCAGCAGAGAGCGGTAGTGGGCGCGGTAGGTCTCGGTGAGATGGTCGACGGTGGTGCCGGCCGCCACGGTCTCCTCGGCGCCGTCACGCTGGTTCGGTATGCGGGCGGGCCGCGCGGCGGGCATGGGGGCGATCACCGGCAGGCCACCGGACGAGCCGGGCAAGCCGGACATTCCAGGCGTGAGTGGTCGGAGCGCCGCGCGGCTCGGCCGCAGGCCGCCGCGGGTCGCCGCTTGGAAGTCGAGTACCTCTGCCACGCCAGTTGGACACGCCGCCCCCCTCGGGGGTTGTACGTGCCGGGCGTCACTTTCGCGCCGAGTGTGCCGAGCGACGCGGCCGACCACGTTCTCGCGTCAGGCAGCACCCCGTCCGGCGCCCCACATGCCCTCATGCGTCCCGCTCTTCCCTATGTGTGAAATGACGAGGGCGTCCCACGCCCTCGCGGCGTCCCCACGCCCCCGTAGGGCGACCGCAAAGACGCTCCCCGCCCTGCGCGCGGTTGCGGAGGGCGGGGAGGAGAATTTTCGGACGCCGAGGCAGCACGGTACAAGCGGTACGGACCATTGATCCGACCACATTTCTTACACAGATCCTACAAAGGAGCAGACCAGTGGCCAGAGGTTTCCCCCCGGTAACAGGGCTTCGGTGCGGCCTCAGTCGGCCTCGGCCGCCACCAACTCCGCGATCTGCGCCGTGTTGAGCGCGGCGCCCTTGCGCAGATTGTCACCGCAGACGAAGAGTTCCAGCGCCGTCGGATCGTCCAGCGCCCGCCGCACCCGGCCCACCCACGTCGGGTCGGTGCCCACCACGTCGGCGGGCGTGGGGAACTCGCCCGCGGCCGGGTCGTCGCACAGCACCACACCGGGTGCCGTGGCCATGATCTCCCGCGCCTTGCCGACGGTGACCTCGCCCTCGAAACGGGCGTGCACGGTCAGCGAGTGGGTGGTGACCACCGGGACGCGTACGCAGGTCACGGCGACCGGCAACTGCGGCAGCCCGAGGATCTTGCGGGACTCGTCCCGCACCTTCATCTCCTCCGACGACCAGCCGTCGTCGCACAGCGACCCGGCCCACGGCACCACGTTCAGCGCCACCGGCTCGGGGAACGGACCGGTGTCGTCGCCCACGGCGCGCCGCACGTCACCGGGGCTTGTCCCCAGCTCCGTGCCCGCCACCAGGGACAGCTGACGGCGCAGCGTCTCCACGCCCGCGCGCCCGGCCCCGCTCACCGCCTGGTACGAGGAGACGACCAGCTCACGCAGCCCGAACTCGGCGTGCAGCGCGCCCAGCGCCACGATCATGGTCAGGGTGGTGCAGTTGGGGCTGGAGATGATTCCGCGCGGGCGTCGCCGCGCCGCGTGCGGATTCACCTCGGGCACGACGAGCGGCACGTCCGGGTCCGCTCGGAAGGCCCCGGAGTTGTCGACCACGACCGCGCCCTTGGCGGCGGCGACCGGCGCCCACCGGGCGGCGACCTCGTCGGGGACGTCGAACAGGGCGATGTCCACCCCGTCGAAGGCCTCCTCGGCGAGCGCGGCCACCTCGACCTCCTCACCGCGCACGGCCAGCTTGCGGCCGGCCGAGCGCGGCGAGGCGATCAGGCGGATGTCGCCCCAGATGTCCGCGCGCTGGGACAGGATCCGGAGCAGGACCGTGCCGACGGCTCCGGTCGCTCCCACGACCGCGAGCGTCGGTCGACCGGTCATCGTCGCACGCCTCCGTCACATCCGTACGGCGCGACGGCGGCCGAGGGGACGGTCATCGCCCGGTGCCGCCGTAGACGACGGCCTCGTCGCTGTCGGAGTCGAGTCCGAAGGCGGTGTGCACGGCGCGCACGGCCTCGGCCACATCGTCCTTGCGGGTGACGACCGAGATACGGATCTCGGATGTCGAGATCAGCTCGATGTTCACGCCCGCGTCGGACAGCGCGGTGAAGAAGTCCGCGGTGACCCCGGGGTTGGTCTTCATACCCGCGCCGACCAGGGAGATCTTGCCGATCTGGTCGTCGTAGCGAAGGGAGTCGAAGCCGATGCCGGCGCGGTTCTTCTCCAGCGCGTCGATGGCCTTGCGGCCCTCGGTCTTCGGCAGCGTGAAGGAGATGTCCGTCAGACCGGTGGAGGCGGCCGACACGTTCTGCACGACCATGTCGATGTTGATCTCGGCATCGGCGATCGTACGGAAGATGGAGGCGGCCTCTCCCGGCTTGTCGGGCACGCCGACCACCGTGATCTTGGCCTCGGAGGTGTCGTGCGCGACACCGGAGATGATGGCCTGCTCCACCTTCTTGTCCCCTTGCTCGATCGGCTCGCTGCTGACCCACGTGCCCTGAAGCCCGCTGAAGCTGGAGCGGACGTGGATCGGGATGTTGTAGCGCCGGGCGTACTCCACACACCGGTGGAGCAGCACCTTCGACCCGGACGAGGCCAGCTCCAGCATGTCCTCGAAGGAGATCCAGTCGATCTTCCGGGCCTTCTTCACCACCCGCGGGTCGGCCGTGAACACGCCGTCGACGTCGGTGTAGATCTCGCACACCTCGGCGTCGAGGGCGGCCGCCAGCGCGACCGCGGTGGTGTCGGAGCCGCCACGCCCCAGCGTGGTGATGTCCTTCTTGTCCTGGCTGACGCCCTGGAAACCGGCGACGATCGCGATGTTGCCCTCGTCCAGCGCGGTCCGGATGCGGCCCGGCGTGACGTCGATGATCCGGGCTTTGTTGTGGACCGAGTCGGTGATGACACCTGCCTGGCTGCCCGTGAACGACTGGGCCTTGTGCCCCAGGTTTTTGATCGCCATGGCCAGCAGGGCCATGGAGATCCGCTCTCCGGCGGTCAGCAGCATGTCGAGCTCGCGCCCGGCAGGCATCGGGGAAACCTGCTCGGCGAGATCGATCAGCTCGTCCGTCGTGTCGCCCATCGCGGAAACGACCACGACAACGTCGTTGCCGTTCTTCTTCGCTTCCACGATTCGCTTGGCGACGCGCTTGATGCCCTCGGCATCGGCTACGGAGGAGCCTCCGTACTTCTGCACGACAAGGCCCACGTGCGCTCCTCGCTCAGTCCGTGTGTATCGCACTTACGCAGATGCAGTGCGGTCGGCTCAGTCTATCGAGCGTCCGAATTTTCCCCCTGCGATATCGCATGGTGAGATCTCCGGCGCCCGCTGCTCAGGACGGCTCATGCCCAGGGGACGGAACCGCACTCGGAACGTGGCCGGGGTCACAGCACCCCGAGAGAAACCACGGAAAGACGAGAGAGACCACGGAAAGAAGGGAGAGTGAACGGAGACAAGTGAGCGGAGACAGCGGAGAGAAGCGCCTTCCGGGCGCGGCGGTTCGCCTCGGGCGAGGACGTCAGGTCACTGCGGTCCGCGCAGGCCGAGCGGCGCCGCGATCTCCTCCGCCATGACCTTGCCCGCCTCGAACTCCAGGGTCTCGTCGCCCATGCCCTGGTCGGTGTCCAGGCCGTCCAGTTCCTCCAGGGGCTGGTTGAGGCGGACGTGGTTGACGATGGACTGGAGGGCGCGCAATACGGCGGAGGCCGTCGAGCCCCAGTTGGAGAAGTAGGAGAACTGCCACCACCACAGGGCCTCGGTGGTGCGGCCCGCGCGGTAGTGGGCCATGCCGTGGCGCAGGTCGGTGACGACGTCGGCGAGGTCGTCGGAGATACGGGCCGGTACCGGGGCCCGGCGCGGCTCGTAGGGGTCGAAGACCTCGGAGTAGACGTCGATCGGCTCCAGGAGGCGGGCGAGGTTCTCGCGCAGGATGTCCACGTCCTGCTCCGGGCCGGAGTCGGGCTCGTAGCGCTCGTCGGGGACGAAGTCCTCGTGCGCGCCGAGCCGGCCGCCGGCCAGCAGCAGCTGGGAGACCTCCAGCAGGAGGAACGGCACCGCCGAGTCCGGCTCGTCGCCCCTGGCGACCTCGGCGACCGCGACCAGGAAGCTCTCGACCTGATCGGCGATCTGGACCGCGAAGTCGTCCGGATTCTGGCTGGTCGCGTGCAGCGTGGCGTCAGACATCTAGGAGTCGTCTCCCCTCGAAGGCGCGGCCGAGGGTCACCTCGTCCGCGTATTCCAGGTCGCCACCCACCGGGAGGCCGCTGGCCAGGCGGGTGACCTTCAGGCCCATGGGCTTGATCATGCGGGCGAGGTACGTCGCTGTCGCCTCGCCTTCCAGATTCGGGTCCGTGGCCAGGATGAGCTCCGTGACCGTGCCGTCCGCGAGACGGGCAAGGAGTTCCCGTATCCGCAGGTCGTCCGGGCCCACGCCCTCGATCGGGCTGATCGCCCCGCCCAGGACGTGGTACCGCCCGCGGAACTCGCGCGTGCGCTCGATGGCGACGACGTCCTTCGGCTCCTCGACCACACAGATGACGGACGGGTCGCGGCGGCTGTCGCGGCAGATCGCGCACAGCTCCTCCTGCGCCACGTTGCCGCACGTCGCGCAGAAGCGGACCTTCGCCTTCACCTCCATCAGGGCCTGGGCGAGCCGCCGTACGTCCGTCGGTTCCGCCTGGAGGATGTGGAAGGCGATCCGCTGGGCGCTCTTGGGACCGACGCCGGGCAGCCGCCCCAGCTCGTCGATGAGGTCCTGGACCACGCCTTCGTACACGGACTGCCGTCCCTTCCCGCGTGTTGCTTCGCTTGGTAACCGTAGTGGCCGGGCGGCCCCTCAGAAAGGCACCCCGGGGGTCAGAAAGGCAGCCCGGGGATGCCGGTGCCGCCGCCCAGGCCCTGGGCGAGCGGGCCGAGCTTCTGCTGCTGGAGCGTCTGGGCGTTCTCGTTGGCCGCCTGGACGGCCGCGACGATCAGGTCGGCGAGGGTCTCGGTGTCCTCCGGGTCCACCGCCTTGGGGTCGATCTTCAGCGCGCGCAGCTCGCCGGCGCCGGTGACGGTGGCCCGCACCAGGCCGCCGCCCGCCTGCCCGTCGAC
Source organism: Streptomyces sp. NPDC006393 (assembly GCF_040628575.1). NCBI lineage: Bacteria > Bacillati > Actinomycetota > Actinomycetes > Kitasatosporales > Streptomycetaceae > Streptomyces > Streptomyces sp. NPDC006393. Next base: position 29,434 of record NZ_JBEXZD010000052.1, on the reverse strand, counting down.
CTCGGTCTGCGCCAGTTCCTCCTGGGCCCGCTGGAGGTCCTGCTGCATCTTCTGGGCCTGCTGGAGCAGCTGCTGCATGTTGGGCTGGCCACCATCGGGAATCACGATCAGCTCCTGCTTTCCTACGCCATGTCCGGATGTCCGGCCGGATGTCCGGGCGGAGTATCCCCGCTGGCATGAGCCTACGTGGTCCGGGGAGGTGGCGCCCTGCCACTCTTTCGGGTGAGTCACGGGTGGGCCCTATACCTGATCAAGGCCCCCTTCCGGGCGGAAAAGCGATGCTTCCCGCCTCTTCGCCACCCATTGGGGGGTAGGAAGGGGGCCGGCGCGTCAGCCAGCGTCACAGACCGTGATCAGTAGGGAGTGCCGGGTGGGTCAGCCGGAGATGCAGCCCGAGGGTTCGCGACAGGACGGGCGCGGCGACGGGGCGGCCAGGCTGCGGCCGGGCGACCTGACCGGGCGGCCGTTCCCGCTCGGCGACTGGGGCGAGCCGGCCGAGCGGCTGGACGAGCTGTACCGGTGGGTGGAGCGGGGCGCGCTAGAGACCGCGTCCTGGTACCTCACCGAGCGGGTGTGGAAGCGGCGCGGGGCGCGGGTGCTGCGGTGCGGGGCGACGGCTGGGGCGGTGGCCGGGGCGGCGCTGCCGCTGCTGGACCTGACGCGGGCCGTCGACGGGGTGGCGCCCTGGGGATATCTGGCACTGCTGCTGTCCGTGGCGTGCGTCGGCATCGACCGGTACTTCGGGGTGACCTCCGGCTGGATAAGGGACGTGGCGACCGCGCAGGCCGTGCAGCGGCGGTTGCAGGCACTCCAGTTCGACTGGGCGTCCGAGAACGTACGGGAGGTGCTCGGGCCGGCCGAGGGCACGGCGAGCGAGGCCGCCGAGCGGTGCCTGACGGTGCTGCGGCGGTTCTCGGAGGACGTGACCGAGCTGGTGCGGACGGAGACGGCCGACTGGATGGTGGAGTTCCGGATCGGCTCCGCGCCGATGGGCCTCCAGTCGGCGGTGCCCGGCGCCGCCCGGTCGGAGGTGGGGGCCGCCGGAGGCGGGCGCCTTCCGCTGCCGCCGGGGAGCGCACGGCCCAACATGCCCCGGCAACGGCCCCCGGAGCCGCGCTGACCGCCCGCCGTCGCCGCCGTCGCCCCCGTCACTCCTTGGTGTAGGTCAGCTGCTCCCCGGTGGTGGTGTTCACGCGCCGCAGGCTGCCGTCCGACAGGAGGCTGACCTGCGTGGCCGCGCCCGGAGAGCAGCCCTGCGTGCCCTGGCCGACCGTGAGCGAGGACGGCCCGATCTCCAGCGGGCCGCCGTCGGCCGGCTTCCTGGTCAGGTCGGCCCGGAACACACAGTGATAGGTGCCGCCGCCTTGCAGCGGGCCGTCGGCGACGAGCGTGAGGACCGTGTCGCCCACCTCGCCCTGACTGATGGTCAGGCGGCGCGGGTTGGCGCCGTAGGCGTTGTCGATCGTCGTCGTCCAGGTGCCGAGGTACGCGACCGGCACGACACCGTCCGACGGGGTGGGCGAGTCGGGCGGCGACGTCTCCGGCGACGGGCCGGGGTCCGTCGAGTCGGCGGGCGTGGTGGGTGCGGTGACGGCCGGGGAGGAGCCGGGGCCGCCGCCCTTGTCGTCGTGGTCGCCGCCGCTGCGCATCAGGGCGTACACCGAGCCGCCCGCGACGAGCGCGACGACCAGCGCCATCGCGACCAGCGCGGCGGTGGAGCGGCCGCCCCGGCGCGGTTCGTGCTGCGCGGGCAGCGGGCTCGGTCCGTACGGCGGCGTGGACCCCACCGGCGGCGGCCCGTACGGCGGGGTCGCGCCCAGGCCGCCGTAGGGGTTGTGCGCCCCGGCCGGAGCCCAGCCGCCGGGCTGCTGCGGATAGCCGTAGGGGCCGGGTGCGGGCTGCTGCGGGTAGCCGTAGCCCGGATGGGCGGGCGCCGGCCCGGGCGGGGGCGTCCGGCCCGCGACCATGGTGGGCAGGTGATCGACGGGCGGCTGCGCCCCGCCGCCACCCGGCTGCCCGGGAACGGGCGGGGTGGAGGCCGGGGCAGGTGGGGCGTGCCCGGGGGACGGCCCGAAAGCCTCGGCCGGAGGCTGAGCGACGGACGGGGCAGTCGGGGTGGGATGGACCGCGGCGGGGTCCTGCGGGGTGGGGGTGGGGGTGAGGGTGGAGGCGGGAGCAGCGGGAGCCCCGGCAACGGCGCCAGGAGCGGCGGACGGCCCGGCGGCGACGCCGGGAGCGGCGGACGGCCCGGCAACGGCACCGGGAGCGGCGGGATTTCCAGCAGCGCCTGGGGCGGGCGGGCCGGGCGGGGTCCCGGCGGCACCGCCGGGAACACCCGGAGTGCCACCGACGGCGGGAGCCGCCGGAGATCCGGCAGCAACGGCAGGAGCAGAGGGAGCCCCGGCAACACCGGGAACCGCCGGAGGCCCGGCAGCAACACCGGGAACCGCCGGAGGCCCGGCAGCAACGCCGGGAACACCCGGAGGCCCGGCAGCAACGCCGGGAGCAGCCGGGGCCGCGGCAGCGGCTGGAGCGGCCGTAGATCCAGGCGCGGCGGCGCCCGGCACAGCCGCAGCCGGATTCCCGGCAGCGGCGGAGTAGGCCGTCCCTGCGGCTGCGGCATCGGCTCCCGCGCCGGCACTCGCACCGGCTTCAGCTCCAGCTCCAGCTCCAGCTCCGGCACCAGCACCAGCACCAGCACCAGCACCAGCACCAGCGTCGGCCCAGGCGGCAGCCCCGGCACCGGCGCTTCCCGACTCGCCGGAGTCGGCGGCGGCCCCCGCCGCACCCGCCTGCGCTCCCTTGGTCAGCTCGGGCCTCCCGGCCCCCGCGCCCGCCCCGGCTCCGGCAACGGCAGCGGCACCCTCCCCCGCCACCGGACCCGCGGAGCCCGCCACCGGACCAGGCGCACCCGCCGCACCCGCCGCACCCGCCGCACCCGCCGCACCCGCCAGGCCCACCGCCCCGCCGGGCCCCGCTGAACCCACCGCACCGCCGGGCCCCACCGGACCCGCCGACCCCGGCCCCGCCGGAGTCGCCGCACCCGCCGCACCCCCCGGCGCCCCCTGCGGCTCCCGTTCCTCCGGGTTCTCCGCGTCCAGGAGTTGCACCGCGTGGCGGCCGAGCTGGGCCACCAGGGCGCTCGGCAGCCAGGGGTCGCGGAAGCGGCCGTCGGCCAGGGTGTCCTCGGCGCCGGTGCGGTCGAGGATCCAGTCGAGCGTGGGCCGCGCCGCCGGGTCCTTCTTCAGGCAGGCGCGGACCAGGTCGGCGATGCCCTCGGGCAGCGCCTGAAGGTCGGGTTCCTGCTCGGCGATGCGGTACATCAGCGCGTGCACCCCGCTGTCGGCGGTGCCGAACGGCAGCGAGCCGGTCGCCGCGTAGGCGAGCACGGAGCCGAGGCAGAAGACGTCCGCCGCGGGCGTGACCCGGTCGCCGCGCACCTGCTCGGGCGCCATGAAGCCGGGCGAGCCGACCAGCGCGCCGGTCCGGGTGAGGCCGCCGTCCGTGACGGTCTCCAGGGCCCGCGCGATGCCGAAGTCGATGACGCGCGGGCCGTCGATGGTGACCAGCACGTTGGAGGGCTTGAGGTCGCGGTGGATGAGCCCGGCCGCGTGGATGTCCTTCAGCGCGCCCGCGAGACCGGCTCCGAGGATCCGTACCGAACGCTCGGGCAGCGCGCCGTGGTCGTGCCCGACCACCTGTTGCAGGCTGGGCCCGGCGACGTACCCGGTGGCGACCCACGGCACGGCGGCCTCGGTGTCCGCGTCCAGCACGGGTGCCGTCCAGTGGCCGCCGACCCGCCGGGCGGCCCGCACCTCCTGCCGGAAGCGCGCCCGGAACTCCTCCTGCTGCGCCAGCTCCTGCCGGACCAGCTTCACGGCGACCGTGCGCCCCCGGTCCGACCGGGCCAGGTACACCTGCCCCATGCCGCCGGCCCCGAGCCGCGCCAGCAACCGGTACGCACCGATCCCCTGCGGATCGCCGGGCCCCAGCTTCTCCATGGCTCAGCGCCTCCCCCCGATGCCCGACCGATGTCCGACATCCCCCGATACACCCCTGCCCAACAGCCCGAGGATAGTGCCGCGACCGGGAGTGACGGAGCGGCCCGGTGTCTACGGTTCCGTAACAGCGACCGCCGTACCGCCCGCCGCGCCCTGCGCCCGCCACCGCGTCGCTCCCCGACAACCTGTCGCTAAATCCCCCCGAGCGCAGACAGGACGCCCATGCCGGGTCCGTATCCCGGACATCTACGCTCGCGGCCATGACCCCTCAGTCCCCCCAGCCCTCTCAGCCCTCGCTGAGCCCCCAGCCGAACCCCGAGGCCGGTGCCGCCGTGAAGGCCGCCGACCGGGCGCACGTGTTCCACTCCTGGTCCGCGCAGGAGCTCATCGACCCGCTGGCCGTGGCCGGCGCCGAAGGGTCGTACTTCTGGGACTACGACGGCAGGCGCTACCTGGACTTCTCCAGCGGGCTCGTCTACACGAACATCGGCTACCAGCACCCGAAGGTCGTCGCCGCGATCCAGGAGCAGGCCGCCCGGCTGGCCACGTTCGCGCCGGCGTTCGCCCTGGAGGCGCGCTCGGAGGCGGCCCGGCTGATCGCCGAGCGGACCCCGGGCGACCTGGACAAGATCTTCTTCACCAACGGCGGCGCCGACGCCGTCGAGCACGCGGTGCGCATGGCCCGGCTGCACACCGGGCGGCCGAAGGTGCTCTCGGCGTACCGCTCGTACCACGGCGGCACGCAGCAGGCCGTGAACATCACCGGCGACCCGCGCCGCTGGCCCTCCGACAACGGCACGTCGGGGGTGGTGCACTTCTGGGCGCCCTTCCTCTACCGCTCCCGCTTCTACGCCGAGACCGAGGAGCAGGAGTGCGCGCGGGCCCTGGAGCACCTGGAGACGACGATCGCCTTCGAGGGGCCGTCGAGCATCGCCGCGATCATCCTGGAGACGATCCCGGGCACGGCGGGGATCATGGTGCCGCCGCCCGGCTATCTCGCCGGGGTGCGCGAGCTGTGCGACAAGTACGGGATCGTGTTCGTCCTGGACGAGGTGATGGCCGGGTTCGGGCGGACCGGTGAGTGGTTCGCGGCGCAGCTCTTCGACGTCGTGCCCGACCTGATGACCTTCGCCAAGGGGGTGAACTCGGGGTACGTGCCGCTGGGCGGTGTGGCGATCTCCGGGAAGATCGCCGAGACGTTCGGCAAGCGGCCCTACCCCGGTGGTCTGACGTACTCCGGGCACCCGCTGGCGTGCGCGGCGGCCGTCGCGACGATCAACGTGATGGCCGAGGAGGGCGTCGTGGAGAACGCGCGGCGGCTGGGCGCCGAGGTCGTGGAGCCGGCGCTGCGCGAGCTGGCCGAGCGGCACAGCAGCGTCGGCGACGTGCGCGGTGTCGGCATGTTCTGGGCGCTGGAGCTGGTCAAGGACCGCGAGACCCGCGAGCCCCTGGTGCCGTACAACGCGGCCGGTGAGGCGAACGCGCCGATGGCGGCCTTCGCCGCCGCCGCGAAGGCGCACGGCCTGTGGCCCTTCGTCAACATGAACCGCACCCATGTGGTGCCGCCGTGCAACACCACGGAGGCCGAGCTGAAGGAAGGCCTGGCCGCGCTGGACGCCGCCCTGTCGGTGGCCGACGAGTACACGAAGTAGCCCACCGGATCCGGGACACCCTGTTCCCGCCTCACCGGGCGGCTGCGGGAACCCGAACGCGTAAGGTGGCGTGCTCGTAGACATACGTACGCACGCGACCCCGTGGACGTATGTTCGAGGACGACGAGCACGCCACCGCACGCGTAAGGGAGACGGCCCGACCATGCCCGGCATCAGCGGCACTCCAGCCGTGACGCGCAGCACCCTGCGGCAGCAGATCGCGGAGGCGCTTCGGGACGAGGTGCTGGCCGGGCGGCTTCAGCCTGGGCAGGAGTTCACGGTCAAGGAGATCGCCGAGCAGTACGGGGTGTCCGCGACCCCCGTGCGTGAGGCGCTCGTCGATCTGTCCGCACAGGGCCTGCTGGAGGCGGACCAGCACCGCGGGTTCCATGTGCACGAGTACTCGCCGGCCGACTTCCGCGAGATGATCGAGGCCCGCAGCCTGGTCACGGACGGCATGTTTCATGCCATGGCCGCCGGGCGGGCGGCCCTGCGCGACCCGCTGGACCCACGGACGGCGGCCACCCTCGCGGGGGTGCGGCGGCGTGGCGAGGAGGCCCAGCGCGCGGCCCGCGCCGGTGACCTGACCGTGCTGATCGGCTACGACCTCCGCTTCTGGCGCGAGCTCGGCCTGCTGTTCGGCAACTCCCATCTCGCCGACTTCCTGCACCGGCTGCGCGTGCAGTCCTGGGTGTGCGCGGTGCAGCATCTGCGCCGGCTCGACGATCTGCGCGGGGTGCTGTGGTGCGGCCACACCGAACTCGTCGACGCACTGGTGAGACGTGACGCACCGGCGGCCCGGGCGATCCTCGCCGCGTACAACGCGCACTCCCTCGCCCTGGCCGACCGGATGGCAAGAGCATGAGCAGATCCGCCCCCGGGGCCGAGGAGCCGTCCGCCCCCGAGCCGCACTCCGCCGAGCCGCACTCCGCTGCCCCGTCCGCCCCCGAGCCGCACTCCGCCGCCCCGTACGCCGCCGGGGAGCGGTCCGCCGACGCGCCACCGGTCGAGTTGTCGGTCGTCATCCCCGCCTACAACGAGCACGAGCGCCTCGGCCCCACCCTGGACGCCGTCACCACGTATCTCGCCGACAACGAGAGCCGCTTCGGCAGCTGGGAGGTCGTCGTCGCCGACGACGGCTCCACCGACGGCACCGGCGGCCTCGTCACCGTCCGCCGGGACCCGCGGGTCCGGCTCGTCGGCGGCGGGCGCAACCGCGGCAAGGGCCACGCCCTGCGCCTGGGCGTCGCCGCCACCCGGGGCCGGCGCGTGCTGGTCACCGACGCCGACCTCGCCGCCCCCATCGAGGAGCTGGAGCGGCTGGACAAGGCGATGGGCGAGGGCGGTGCCGCCGCGATCGGTTCCCGCTCGGTGCCCGGCGCGACGATAGGCAGCCGCCAGCACCGGGTGCGCGAACTGATGGGCCGCGCCGGTAACGTCCTCATACGCCGGGTCGCGGTGCCCGGCATACGCGACACCCAGTGCGGCTTCAAACTCTTCGACGGCGAGCGGGCCCGCACGGCCTTCGCCGCCTCCCGGCTCAACGGCTGGGGCATCGACGTGGAGGTGCTCCAGCACTTCCGGCGCGCCGACTGGCCCGTCACCGAGGTCCCGGTCCGCTGGTCCCACCAGTCCGGCTCCAAGGTCGGCCCGCTCGACTACGGCCGGGTCCTCGCCGAGCTCGCCCGCCTCAAGGCGCGCACCGCCCGGCCCGCCGACGTCCTCGCGGTCCTCGCCTTCCTGGTGATGGCGGTGGTGCTGTACTCCGGCCGGCTGGCCGGCCCCGGCCACCGCTACCTGCCCGACTCGCTCCAGGACCAGAACCAGTGGGAGTGGTTCTTCGCGGTCACCGCCGACAGCGTGGCCCATCTGCGCAACCCCCTCTTCACCGACCTCCAGGGCTTTCCCGACGGCGTGAACCTCATGGCCAACACGGTCATGCTGGGTCTGTCCGTCCCCTTCGCCCCGATCACGCTCGCCTTCGGCCCTGCGGTCTCGCTGAGCGTCTGCATGACCCTGGGCCTGGCCGCCACCGCCGCCGCCTGGTACTGGCTGATCGTCAAACGGGTCGTACGGAACCGGGGAGCGGCCTTCACCGGCGCCTCGCTGGCCGCGTTCGCCCCGCCGATGGTCAGCCACGCCAACGCGCACCCGAACTTCGTGATCTTGTTCATGATCCCGCTGATCGTCGACCGGGCGCTGCGGCTGTGCGAGGGCACCCGAGTCCGCCGGGACGGGATCGTGCTGGGGCTGCTCACGGCGTACCAGATCTTCCTGGGCGAAGAGCCGCTGCTGCTCGCGGCGATCGGCATGACGCTGTTCGCCGCCGCCTACGGGGTGGCGGACAGGGAGGCGGCGAAGACGGCCTGGCGGCCACTGCTGAAGGGCCTGCTGATCGCCGGCGCGGTCTGTCTGCCGATCGTCGCCTTCCCGCTGTACTGGCAGTTCGCGGGCCCGCAGAGCTACAAGAGCGTGCTGCACGGCGACAACGCGGGCAACAGCCCCCTGGCCCTGCTCTCCTTCGCCGAACGCTCCCTGTTCGCGGGCGACGCGGCACGGGCGAACGCCCTGTCCCTGAACACCACCGAGCAGAACGCCTTCTACGGCTGGCCGCTGGTCCTGCTCGCCTTCGGGATCACCGTACGGCTGTGGGAGCGGACCCTGGTGAAGGCGCTGGCCGTGACGGCGGTCGGCGCGGCGTTCCTGTCCCTGGGCCCGAAGTTCCGCCTGCCGATGACCGACACGGTCTATCCCGGCCCATGGGCCCTGCTCGCCCACAAGCCGCTGTTCGAGTCGGTCATCGAGGGCCGGGTCGCGATGATCTGCGCCCCCGCGCTCGGCATGCTGCTCGCGCTCGCCCTGGCCCGGCTGGCGTCGGCCCGCAAGGTCGGCACGCTCTACGCCGGTCTGATGGCCGTCGCCCTCGCGCTGCTGCCGCTGGTGCCCGCCCCGCTGAAGGCGGTGGACCGCGCTCCGGTGCCGGCGTTCATCGCGGACGGCATGTGGAAGCCGTACGTCCGCGACGGCGAGTCACTCGTCCCGGTGCCGCTGCCCGACCCGGGCGCGGCCGAGGCCCTGCACTGGCAGACGGCGGCCCACCTCGGCTTCAAGCTCCCCGGCGGCTACTTCAACGGCCCCTGGGGCCCCGACCGCATCGGCATCTACGGCGCCTCCCCGCGCTACACCTCCAACCTGCTGCGGGACGTGCGCTACACCGGCGTGGTGCCCACCATCGGCGAGAACTGGCGCACACAGGCCCGGCAGGACTTCGCCTACTGGCACGCGGGCGCCCTGGTCCTCGCCCCGCAGCCCAACGACGGCCCGCTGCGCAAGGCGGTCACCGCGCTGGTGGGCCACCCGGGGAAGTGGACGGGCGGGGTGTGGGTATGGGACCTGCACGAGGGGAGCTGACGGGACCCGCACCGACTACCCTTCCCTGACCGCGTTTTCCCGACCGTGTCGTGTGCTTCGCACTGGATGAGGAGCCCTCTTTGGCCTGTGACCTGTGGCTGGTACCGCTCGTCGACGTGTTGTGCCACACCCCCGACAACCCGTTCGCCGAGGAACTCGCGCAGTACAACGAGGTGCTGGCCGAGAACGGGCTCCCGCCGGTGCCGGTGTACCAGTACATGCCGGGCCTGTCCGGGGAGGTCGCGCCGGTGGCCGGCTTCGACTACGACGCACTGCACTTCCTGCGCCGCTCCTACCTCCTCCAGGTCTGCGGCCTGCCGCTGACCCCGGTCGACGAACTGGGCGGCGACTACGAGCAGTTGCTGGAGATGTTCGAGTCCACGGCCCAGCAGTCCCACCTGGTCTGGCACTACGACCACGCGGGCGCGTACGTCCCCCTGGACTTCCCCCACCCGCTGTCCAACGACGAACTCCTGGCGAGCGGCGGCCCACTGGGTTCCTCCCAGGCCCTGCTGCGCGAGCTGGAGCACGTCGCCCCGGCCATCGGCATCGACCCGGCCAACCCCCCGGCCGCCCCGTCACCCCCACCCGCCCCCACCGAACTCGAACAGCCGGCCGCCCCCGCCCCCTACGACCCCAGCCCCTTCGCCCGCGAACGCCACGTCTGGCTCGGCCTCCACGCGGCAGCGACCCGCAGCCTGGCCCAGGGCTCGATGATCGTCTTCAGCTGAGAGCGGCCGGACCGGGTCGGCGGGCCGGCCGCTTGGGGATCGGTGGTCAGAACACCGGCGTTCCGGCCTGGGTCAGTTTCCAGTTGGCCGTGGCGAAGTCGGCGGGGTCGAGGGTGGCCTTCGAGGTCACGTAGTCGATCATCAGCTGGCGGATCTCGTCGGTGGAGCTGTAGGCGATGGGGGCGGACGCGATGTGCGGGTAGCCGGAGCCGCCGTTGGCGCGGTAGTTGTTGACCGCGACGACGAAGAGCTGGTCGTCGGCCACCGGCGCGCCCTGGTACGTGAGGTTCTTGATCCGGGAGCCCTCCGGCTGGGCGATGTCGATCTCGTAGTCGACACCGGCGGCGGTGTCGTACATGTAGTCCCAGAAGTCGTTGGCGTTGGTCAGGGTCGCGGTGTCGACCGTCGTGCCGGCCGGGACCTGGTGGTAGTACTTCGCCGCGTACTCCAGGTACTCCTTCAGCTGGGCGCCCGTGAGCCTCTTGCCGTAGAGGGTGTTGTCGTAGATGTAGAGCCCGGCGATGTCGCGGATGGTGACGTCGCCGGCCGGGATGTCGGCGGTCCGGCTGAAGGGTGCCGCGACGGAGACGAGCGGGAGTGCCGCGTCCGACGCCGACAGGCCTGCCGCCACGTGCTTCGTCTGGACCTCGTGGATGAAGTCCATGATCGGTACGTCCTTCCAGCAGGACTCGGCCGCCGAGAGGTCCTGCGTACAGGTGCCGACCGGGGTGTTGACGTACTTCACCACCAGCTCGTGGTCCGCCCGGAGCAGCCGTGTGATCTCCGGGTCCTCCTCCACCGTGTCGGGGTTGAGGGTCTGCGCCGTCTTGCCCGTCACCTTCCACTGGCCGTGGTGGAGTTCGAGCTCGAAGTCGAAGACGCTGAGACGGTAGCCCCAGCAGTACGGCTCCGAGAGGAGCACGTCCTCGCCGGTCTCCGCGTTCTTCACCGTGTAGGAGGGGACCTCCACGTGCGTGTGGCCCACCAGGATCGCGTCGATGCCGGGGACTTGTTCGGCCACGAGGTTCGACGCGTTCTCCACGTAGGGGAGTTCGTCGCCGTAGGAGGACGAGCCGTCCAGGCCCGAGTGGTCCGTCAGGAAGACCACGTCGCAGCCCAGCGCCCTGAGTCTCGGCACGTACTTCTTCGCCTGCTCCACCAGGCCGGTGAACGCCATCCTGCCGCTGACGTTGTCCTTGTCCCACAGCGCGATGCCGGGGTTGGTCAGGCCGAGGATGCCGACCTTGATGTCGGGCGCTCCGGGCACCCGGATCCGCTTCACGGTGTACGGCCGGAACGCGGGCCGCAGCGTCCTCGCGTCGAGCGCGTTGGCGCCGAGCAGCGGGAAGTCGCACTGGCTCTCGAACTTCCGCAGGACGTCGATGCCGTAGTTGAACTCGTGGTTGCCGAGCGCGGCGGCGTCGTAGCGCATCTGGTTCATGGCCACGGCCATGGGGTGGACGGGACCCTTGCGGCCGTCCGTGCCGGTGATCGGGTCCACGCGCGCGTAGTAGTACGCCAGTGAGGTGCCCTGGATGATGTCGCCCGCGTCGACGAGCAGCACGCGGTCCTCGCCCTTCGCCTCACGCTGCTGCCTGACGAGCGTGGCGACGCGTGCGACGCCCACGGAGTTGCCCTTGGCGTCCTTGTAGGCGGCGTCGGTGTAGTAGTCCCAGTCGAAGACGTGGCTGTGCAGGTCGGTGGTGCCCAGGATGGAGAACGACCAGGTCTTCGGCGCCTTTTCGGGCTTGCGGCCGGCGGCCCGCGAGGCCTGCGCGGCCTGCGCGGCGGGGGCGCCGGCCGTCCCCGCGACGGCCACGGCCGCCGACGTGACGGCGGACTTCTTCACGAACTCCCGGCGGTTCATGGGACTGACGGGCATACAGGGCTCCTGAAAGGCTGACGTGACGCGTGTAGATATCGGTGCCGTACGGAACTACTCGCGTAGAGCGTGGCCTCTGTCCGGTCCGCCGGAAACCAGGAAGTGGCCATGCCCGGGTCAAGCCTGGGTCATCAGGTGCTCGGCAGCGGAGGTTCAGGTTCCGGAGTCGCGCAGGCTCCAGCGGTCGGTGGTCTCGACGCGCAGCAGGCAGCGGTCCGGCACCGGTACCGTCAGCCGGGCCTCGCCGCGCCCGTCGGCCAGCACCGGACCCGAGTGGAGCGAACGGGTGACCGTGACAAGGCGGAACGGACCGTCGCCATGGTGCTCGAACCGCACGGCCCGCAGCCCCGCGGCCTTGACCACGCTCTCGATGCCCCGGCCCGTCAGCCGGCTGCCCCGGCGCAGCTGCCGTGCCTCGCCGGCCGGGCGCAGCGCCAGCCGCCACGGCCCCGGGGCCGACACCTCCAGCAGCATCACCGCGCCTCGCTGCGGCGGCACCAGCACCCGGGCACGCGTGACGTCCCGGCCGCACACGCCCTTCACCAGCTCGGTCGAGCGACCGAACCCCGTACCGGACACCGCGTAGGCGTCGCGTTCCCGGCCTTCGGCCTCGAAGACCAGGAGGACCCGGCCGCCCGTCCCGGGCCTGTGCACCCGGACCCGGGTCGTCCCGGAACCGTGGATCCAGGTGAGGCCTTGCCCCTCGGCGCGGGCGGCGACGTCCAGCCGTTCCAGGGCCGCCCGCCCTCGCTCCAGGATCTCCGGAACCCGGTCGGGGGTGCTCGCCTTGGCGTCCTCGTACGCCTGGAGGGCCGTGGCGTAGTCCGCCAGGTCGTCCGGGGCGCTGGAGGGGCGGGGCGTGTAGGGGTGGTCCGTCAGCAGCTCGCCGTACTCGGTGACGGCCTGTTCGGCGGCGCGGACGGCGTCCGCTCTCCGCGCCGGGGCGGGTCGTGACTCGGGGGTGAGTCGTGACTCGGGCTCGAGTCCTGAGTCGCGCTCGGTCCGTAGCTCGGGCTTCGGAGCGTGCGCCGACGCCGACCTGAGTGCCCGTCCGTTCCTGGGTCTCGCCGTCGGCCTGGACCCGAACCGGCGGGCCACCAGCGCCGGCGGCACGACGAGAGCCGCGTACATGAGAAGGGCGGCGCCGCCGTCGCCGACCGGCAGCAGCCCCACCGCGAGCATCAGTACGGCGAAGGCGGCCGTTCCGCTGATCAACCCGTACGCCAGGCACCTGCCCCAGGACGCCCTGACCGGCTTCATCGAGCCACCCCCCGTCGGTCCCGACGGCTCACCGCACTGTCCGTGGACCATCGTGCGGCGGGCCATCGCGGGCGAACAGGGGTGGACGCGGGCAAACGGAACCGGCTCCCGTTGCCGGACACCGGCAATGCGGGGGATGCGGGACATGCGGGCGGCAGCGGCATCGGGCGGACGGCGGCCGGCGCGCGAGGCGTCGGCCGCCGTTCCCGGCAAGGATCTACCGCACGGGCCGGGCTACAGGAACGAGTTGATCTCGATCGTCTCGTCGCGGCCCGGGCCGACGCCGATCGCGGAGATCGGGGCGCCGGACATCTCCTCCAGGGCCTTGACGTACGCCTGGGCGTTCTTGGGCAGGTCGGAGAAGCTCTTGGCCTTCGAGATGTTCTCCTGCCAGCCGGGCAGGTACTCGTAGACCGGCTTGGCGTGGTGGAAGTCGGTCTGGGAGTACGGAAGCTCCTCGACCCGCTTGCCGTCGATCTCGTAGGCGACACAGACCGGGATCTGCTCCCAGCCGGTGAGGACGTCGAGCTTGGTGAGGAAGAAGTCCGTCAGGCCGTTCACCCGGGTCGCGTAGCGGGCGATCACCGCGTCGAACCAGCCGCAGCGGCGGTCACGGCCGGTGGTCACACCGCGCTCGCCGCCGATCCTGCGCAGCGCCTCGCCGTCCTCGTCGAACAGCTCGGTCGGGAACGGGCCGGAGCCGACACGGGTCGTGTACGCCTTCAGGATGCCGATGACCCGGCTGATCTTCGTCGGGCCGACGCCCGCGCCGGTGCAGGCACCGCCCGCCGTCGGGTTGGAGGAGGTCACGAAGGGGTACGTGCCGTGGTCGATGTCCAGGAGGGTGCCCTGGCCGCCCTCGAACAGGACGACCTTGTTCTCCTCCAGGGCCTGGTTGAGGACCAGGACGGTGTCGGCGACGTACGGCCTGATCTGCTCTGCGTAGCCCAGCAGCTCCTCGACGACCTGACCCACGGCGATCGCGCGCCGGTTGTACAGCTTGGTCAGGATCTGGTTCTTGACGTCGAGCGCCGCCTCGACCTTCTGGGTGAGGATCGACTCGTCGTACAGGTCCTGCACGCGGATGCCCACGCGGTTGATCTTGTCCGCGTAGGTCGGGCCGATGCCGCGGCCGGTGGTGCCGATCTTGCGCTTGCCGAGGAAGCGCTCCGTCACCTTGTCGACGGTGACGTTGTACGGCGTGATGACGTGGGCGTTTCCACTGATCAGGAGCTTCGACGTGTCGACGCCGCGCTCGTTCAGACCGCTCAGCTCGGAGAGCAGGACCGACGGGTCGACGACGACGCCGTTGCCGATGACGGGCGTACATCCGGGGGAGAGGATTCCGGAAGGGAGGAGGTGCAGTGCATACTTCTGGTCGCCGACGACGACCGTGTGGCCGGCGTTGTTGCCGCCCTGGTAACGCACCACATAGTCCACGGAGCCGCCGAGCAGGTCGGTGGCCTTTCCCTTGCCCTCGTCACCCCACTGAGCACCGAGCAGCACAAGTGCGGGCACGCGCGTACACCCCTTCCGGGCGGGGCATGTCCAAGGTCAGGGGCGTACGCGGGTTCACCGCCGCGTACACCGCGCGACCGTCGTCGGCCGCACAAACCGTCGGACCGGATGCCCCGGAATAGACGAAGCCCCTGGCGCAATAGCGCAAGGGGCTCTTGCACAAAGATGCTACCCGAGGAAGTGAGGCAGGACCGAGGTGGCAACCTTCGCGACGTCCGATCAGCTGCTGGTGGTCATCGACCCGGTCGCCCGGCGGACGGACGGGGAGTCCGTACGGATCGCGAAAGACGTGCTCAGCGCGGGTGCGGCCACCAAGGTGTGCCTGCCGGACGGCCCGGAGGAGTTCGCCCGGGCACTGGCGCGGCGCGGCTCGCGGCGGCCGGTGGTGGTCGGTGACGACCGGGCGCTGCTGCGGGCGGTGTCCCTGCTGCACCGGCAGCGGGAGCTGACCGCGTGCGCGCTGTCGGTCGTACCGGTCGGAGATGTCATGTCCCTGGCCCGTTCGCTGGGTGTGCCCGCGGGGCCGGTGGCGGCGGCGCGGGCCGTGCTGGACGGGGTCGTACGGCGCCTGGACCTGCTCGTCGACGACAGCGACGGGGTGGTGCTGGGCACGCTGCGCATCCCGCCGCTCGGCCCGCACGAGGCGCCTGCGGGCGCGACGGCCCTGCCCGCCGAGGTGCCCTCCGCGCCGGGCCACCCCTGGCTGCGGACCTGCCAGTCGCTCGTACGGACCCTGGTGACCCGCCCGCCCCGGACGGCGTCCGACGCCGGTCCCGAGCCTTCCCGGCTCCGGGTGGAGGTCGACGGGGAACTCGTGGTGGACCTGGACCAGCCCGTGGAGGCGGTGTCGGTCGTGCCGGGGGCCGCCGGAGTGGCCGAGGTGGAGGTGCGGCCGCTCTCCGTGGGCGCCGCGGGATCCCCGGTGCGGGCGGAGGGCCGCACGGTGACCGTCTCAGGAGCGCACTTCCGCTACCGGGCGGACGCGGTGGTGTCCGGGCCGGTGCGGACCCGGACGTGGACGGTGCGAGAGGGGGCCTGGGGGCTGGTGGTACCCGCGGCGGGGTGAGTCAGGCCTGGTCCTCGGGGGGACGGAACCCGCTCGTGTCGAGGATGCAGTCGAAGGGTTCCGGGATGGGGAGCTTCTCGCCGAAGGGTTTGCTGGCCCGGAACCGGTACCCCGCCGGCGCCGGGCACCCGTACACCGTGGCCTGCTGCTTCTGCATGTCGAGCACCAGGTACACGGGGACGCCGGCCCTGTTGTACACCTCGACCTTGCCGATCAGGTCGTCCTTGCGGGTGGAGGGAGACGTCAGCTCGGCGACGAAGGACAGGGCTTCGCCGTCCAGGTGATAGCTGTCCGACTCAAGGACTCGCTCATGCGCCGCCCAGATGTCCGGGCCGTACGCGCTCTCGTCTCCAGGAAATACGAACAGGTTCGGAGTCCGGTCGATGACGTGCCCTTCGGGGAGGTGCGGCGTCAACTGTTCGGAAACCATGCGCATGATGCGGGTGTAACAGCCCTTCGACCACGGCGACAAGACGATGCTCCCCCTGACGATCTCGGCCCTGAAGCCCGTGGGCGCGACGGCTTCATCCACCGCAACGAGTGCGTCCAGCAACGCCTCGAAGCCATCGGGCTCGATGCCGCTCATCGTCGGTCGCTCAGTCATCAACGTCATGATGCGCCCTCCCCTGGCATGCGGACCAGCCCGCCACTCAGAGTAGCGGATCAGCTACACCCTCAACGTCTGATCACGAAGATCCGAAGAGCTCCTCCCGGCGCACCCGCCAGCGCTCCATCATCGCCACGACCTCACCGTCGATGAACTCGAAGAAGGCCAGCGTCTCGGCCAGCCGCCGCCCGGCGGGGGTGTCGGCGCCGAGGCTGTCGACGCCCTCGCGCAGGGCGTACTCCCAGCGCTTGATGACCGCCTCGCGGTTGGTGAGCGCCTCGTACCACTGGTCGGCGTGCACCCGGTAACGCTCCCGCCGCGAGCCCGGCTCCCGCTCGCGCGAGACCATGTGGACCTGCGCCAGGTAGCGGACCGCGCCGGAGACCGCGGCCGGGCTGATCTTCAGTTGCTCGCTCAGTTCACTGGAGGTGAGCGTGCCGGTGTCGGAGGAGAGCAGTGCGGCGAAGACGCGGGCCGGCATGCGCTGCAACCCGGCCTCGACCAGTTGGGCCGCGAAGCTCTCCACGAACTTCGACACCGCCTCCGGGTCACGCTCAGGCGCCTTCTCGTCCGTCATGCCCGCATCCTCTCCCCTCGTCCCGACGCGCTCCCGAGTTTATACGCTTCCTTAACTTCACAATTTTCTGAAAGAAGCGTAACTTCCGAAGCATGACGAAGGCAATCACCGTCTCCGGCCTCCACAAGGCGTTCGGCGCCACCCACGCGCTGGACGGACTCGACCTGGACGTGGAGCGGGGCGAGGTCCACGGCTTCCTCGGCCCCAACGGCGCCGGGAAGTCCACCACCATCCGGGTCCTGCTCGGGCTGCTGCGCGCCGACTCCGGCGCCGCCCAGGTGCTGGGCCGGGACCCCTGGAGCGACGCGGTCGAGGTGCACCGCCGGATCGCGTACGTCCCCGGCGACGTCACCCTGTGGCGCAACCTCTCCGGCGGCGAGGTCATCGACCTGTACGGCCGGCTGCGCGGGGGCCTCGACCAGCGGCGCCGCGCCGAACTGATCGAACGGTTCGAACTGGACCCGACCAAGAAGGGCCGGACCTACTCCAAGGGCAACCGGCAGAAGGTGGCCCTGGTCGCCGCCTTCGCCTCCGACGTCGACCTGCTCATCCTGGACGAGCCCACCTCGGGCCTCGACCCGCTGATGGAGGAGGTCTTCCAGCGCTGCGTGGCCGAGGAACGCGAGCGCGGCCGCACCGTCCTGCTCTCCTCCCACATCCTCAGCGAGGTGGAGGAGCTGTGCGACCGGGTGAGCATCATCCGCAAGGGCCGCACCGTCGAGAGCGGTTCGCTGGCCGACCTGCGCCACCTCACCCGCACCAGCGTCACCGCCGAACTCGCGGGCCCGCCCAACGGCCTGGCCCACCTGCCCGGCGTGCACGACCTCGACGTGCAGGGCCGCCGCGTCCGCCTCCAGGTGGACACCGACAAACTCGACGCCGTACTGCGGCAGTTGAGCGAGTCCGGCGTGCGCTCGCTGACATCGACACCCCCGACGCTGGAGGAACTGTTCCTGCGGCACTACCAGGACGACCTCGACGAGGTGTCCCGATGACCGCCCTCGCGACCGCCGCACCGCGCGGCTCCCGCCACCTCGCGGGCACCGGCACCCTGTTGCGCTTCGCCCTGCGCCGCGACCGGGTGATGATCCCGGTCTGGACCGCGGTGAACGTGCTCATGGTGCTCTCCATGCCGAGCACCCTGAAGAGCCTGTACGGCACCGCGGCCGAACGCGCCGACCTGGTGCGCCAGATGGAGACCAACGCCTCCTTCCGCGCCCTGATCGGCCCGGTCTTCGACACTTCGATCGGCGCGCTGACCGCCTGGCGGGTGGGCGTGTTCGCCGCCGCGCTCGCCGCCGTGACGAGCCTGCTGGTCGTCGTGCGGCACACCCGCGACGAGGAGGAGAGCGGCCGCCAGGAACTGGTGGCCTCGGGCATGGTCGGCCGCCGCGCCTCCCTCACGGCCGCGCTGCTGTCGGCGGCCGTGGCGAACGCCGTGCTGGCCCTGCTGGTCACGGCGGGCCTGGCCGTTCAGGGGGCTGCGGGCGCCCTGTCCTTCGGGCTCGGCCTCGCCGGGGTCGGCATGGTCTTCGCCACGATGGCGGCGATCGCCGCCCAGCTGACCGAGAGCGCGCGCCTGGCCCGCGGCCTGACGGCGGCGGTCCTGGGAGCGGCCTTCGTGCTGCGCGCGGCCGGCGACTCGGCCACCGACGACAGATCATCGGTGCTGACCTGGCTGTCGCCGCTGGGCTGGGTGGAGAACCAGCGGTCCTTCGCCGACGAACGCTGGTGGGTGCTGCTGCTGTTCGCGGCGGCGACGGCGGCGCAGGGCGGGCTGGCGTACGCGCTGGCGGGCCGCCGGGACGTGGGCATGAGCTTCCTGCCCACCCGGCCCGGACCGGCCGCCGGCCGCCTCGGCACCGCCGCCGCGCTGGCCTGGCGGCTCCAGCGCGGCGGCGTCCTCGGCTGGAGCATCGGCTTCTTCGTGGCGGGGATCGTCTACGGCGGGCTGACGGACGGGGCGGCCGACCTGGTCCGCGACAACGACAGCGCCCGTGAGATCTTCCAGCGGATGGGCGGCCAGTCGGGGCTGACGGACGCCTTCCTCGCCTCGATGGTGGGGATGCTCGGGCTGATCGCCGCGCTGTACGTCGTGGCCTCGGTGCTGCGGCTGTCCGGCGAGGAGTCCTCCGGCCGGGCGGAACCCCTCCTCGCGAACGCGGTCGGCCGTCTTCGCTGGGCCGCCGGCCATCTCGCCGTCGCCTTCGGCGGCTCGGTGTGGATCATGCTTCTCGCCGGCCTCGGCTTCGCCGTCGGCTACGGCAAGCAGATCGGCCCGATCCTGGGTGCCTGCCTGGTCCAGATCCCCGCGATCTGGGTGATCGGCGGCATCGCCGTCCTGCTGTACGGCGTCCTCCCGCGGGGCGCGACGGCGGCGTGGGGAGTGGCCGGCGCCGTGCTGCTGCTGGGCTGGGTCGGCCCGGCCCTGAACGTGCCGCAGCCGGTCCTGGACATCTCTCCCTTCGGCCACCTCCCGAAGCTGCCCGGCGCGGGGATGGCCTGGGGGCCGGTGGCGGCACTGACCGGGATCGCGGTCGCCCTGGTGGCGGCGGGACTGGCGGGA
The DNA here is from genome assembly GCF_040628575.1 of Streptomyces sp. NPDC006393. NCBI lineage: Bacteria > Bacillati > Actinomycetota > Actinomycetes > Kitasatosporales > Streptomycetaceae > Streptomyces > Streptomyces sp. NPDC006393. Next base: position 10,163 of record NZ_JBEXZD010000052.1, on the reverse strand, counting down.
CTGCGGCGGCGGGACATGACGACCTGATCTTCCTCAGCCGGGCCCTGTTGTCAGCGCACCGCCACGCTCAGCCCCTTCAGCCCCCGGATCACGAAGTTCGGCTTCCGCTCCGGCTCGGCCGCCAGGGTCAGGGCCGGGGCCCGCTCCAGCAGGGCCGCCATGGAGGCCGCCAGCTCGATCCGGGCCAGCGGGGCGCCGATGCAGTAGTGGATGCCCGCGCTGAAGGAGATGTGCGGGTTGTCCCGCCGGGTCAGGTCCAGCCGCCCGGGATCGGTGAAGACCTCGGGGTCGTGGTTGGCCGAACCGAACAGCATGGCGACCTCCGCGCCCCGCGGGATCGTGGTGCCGTCGATCTCGATCCCGTCCAGCACCCACCGCTCGAAGAGCTGGAGCGGAGTGTCGTAGCGCATCAGCTCCTCGACGGCGGACGGGATCAGGGCGTGGTCCGCGCGCAGGGCGGCCAGCTGGGCCGGGTTGCGGAACAGCGCCCACCAGCCGTTGACCGTCGCGTTCACCGTGGCCTCGTGGCCGGCGTTGAGGAGCAGCACGGCCGTGGAGATCATCTCCTGCTCCGTGAGCCGGTCGCCCTCGTCATGGGCGGCGATCAGCCCGGAGATCAGGTCCTCGCCCGGCTCCCGGCGGCGGACCGCGATCAGCTCCCGGAGGTAGTCCGAGAACTCCACCGAGGCCCGCACCGCCCTTCTCGCCGTCTCCTCGGACGGGTTCAGCTCGTACATCCCGCAGATGTCCGCCGACCACGGCCGCAACTGCGAGCGGTCCGACTCGGGGATGCCCAGCATCTCGGCGATCACCGCGACGGGCAGCGGTTCGGCGACATCCGTCAGCAGATCACCGCCGCCCGCCTCCACCAGCCCGGCGACCAGGTCGTTCGCCAGCCGGTGGACGTACGGCTTCAGGCGCTCCACCGTCCGCGGCGTGAACGCCTTCGACACCAGGCGCCGGATCCGGGTGTGGTCCGGCGGCTCCAGGTCGAGCATCCCGTGGTCGTTGAGGACATGGAACGGCTCGTGCTCCGGCGGGGGCGGCGTACGGCCGAAGTCCTCGTGCGTGAACCGGTGCTGGTAGGTCCGGCCCAGCCGGCGGTCCCGCAGCAGCGCCGACACGTCCGCGTGGTGCGGCACGAGCCACTGGTCGCTCGGCTCGTAGTACAGCACGCGGCCCCGGGCACGCAGTTCGGCGTAGGCGGGATAGGGGTCCGCGACGAACGCCGGGTCCCAGGGGTGGAACGGGAGACCGGAAGAAGCGGAGGGGGCGGAAGGAGCGGCCATGCACGGACGCTAGCCCGGCATCCCCCGGCCTGACCAGAGGTCCCGTGACCAGGGACTCCTGACCGGCGGCGCCCCCTGACCAGATGTGTCCCTCTCCCCCGGGCCCTATCCCGGCGTCACCAGTCTCGCCTCGTAGGCGAACACCGCCGCCTGCGTCCGGTCCCTGAGGCCCAGCTTCACCAGGACCCGGCTGACGTGGGTCTTGATCGTCGACTCGGCCACCACCAGGCGCCCGGCTATCTCCGCGTTGGACAGGCCCTGCGCGATGAGCACCAGCACCTCCGTCTCCCTCTCGGTCAGATCGCCGTACGCCGCCTGCGCGGACGGCATGAGCCGCGGGGCCTCGGACAGCTTCGAGAACTCCGTGATCAGCCGCTTGGTCACCGAGGGCGCGAGAAGCGCCTCGCCGGACGCCACCACCCGCACCCCCTCGGCCAGTTGGCGTGCGGAGGCGTCCTTCAGCAGGAAGCCGGAGGCACCCGCGCGCAGGGCCTGGTAGACGTACTCGTCCAGATCGAAGGTGGTGAGCACCAGCACCTTCGCCGCCCCGTCCGCGGCCACGATCTCCCTCGTCGCCTCGATACCGTTCAGCTCCGGCATGCGGATGTCCATCAGGACGACGTCCGGAGCCAGTTCGCGGACGCGGTCCACCGCCTGACGGCCGTTGACCGCCTCGCCGACGACCTCGATGCCCGGCATCGCGTTCAGCAGGACCGAGAATCCCTCGCGCACCATCATCTGGTCGTCCGCGATCAGGACGCGGATGGTCATGCCTCGCCCTCGATCACCGTCGGGACCGGCAGGAACACCGCCACTTCGTACCCCCCGTCGTCCGCCGGGCCGGCCGTCATCTCACCGTTCAGCATCGAGACCCGCTCCCGCATGCCGGTGATGCCGTGCCCCGCTCCGGGCGAGGGCTGGATCCGGGACGGCTCGGGCGGCGGACCGTTGACTATGCGCAGGCCGAGGCCGCCGAGCACATAGCCGATCTCGACCCGGGCGCTCGCGCCGGGTGCGTGCCGCAGGCTGTTGCTCAGGGCCTCCTGGACGATCCGGTACGCCGACAGCTCCACACCCTGCGGGAGCTCCCGCACCGCACCGGTCACCACCTTCTCCACCGCCAGGCCGGCCTCCCGGACGTTGGCCAGCAGCATGTCGAGGTCGGCGAGGGTGGGCTGCGGGGCCTCCGGGGCCTCGTAGTCCTCCGCTCGGACGACTCCGAGGACACGGCGCAGCTCGGTGAGGGCCGCCACCGCGTTCTCCCGGATCGTGGCGAACGCCTTCTCCAGCTCCGGCGGAGGATCCTGAACCCGGTAGGGCGCCGCCTCGGCCTGGATGGCGACCACGGACATGTGGTGGGCCACGACGTCATGCAGCTCGCGGGCGATCGTGGTGCGCTCCTCCAGCAGGGTGCGCCGGGAACGCTCGTGAGCGGTCACGGTCTGCTGGGCCGTCACCGTCTGCTCGGCCTCCCGGCGTATGTGCCAGACGGTGACCGCCAGCAGGGCCAGGGCGGACACGACCAGCATCGGCGCGGAGTTGTTGCTGAAGTGGTAGCCGAACACGGACTCCACGACGAAGGCGTACAGGGCGGTGAGCACCCACATCCATCCCGCCGTGCGCGGCCGGGTGCGTATCGCCACGACTGTGAGCACCGTCAGGTGCGAGAGGAAGCTGCCGGGCTGCCACGGCCAGTCGCCGAAGGTGCCGGCGGCCATCGACGTGACGGCGCTCGCCGCCAGGGACAGCCAGAACGCACCGACCGGCCGGACCAGGGTGAGGAGCACCGGCGCCAGGGCCAGCAGGGCGGTCATCGGTGCCCACAGGCCGTCGTAGGCGCTGGACCAGGCGGCGAACATGGCCAGCACGCCGGCCCCCGCGACCAGCAGGTGCGGAGCCCAGGCCGCGTACTCCCGGGTGCGGCCGGGCAGCCGCCCGGCCAAGGGGCCGTCGACGCCCCTGCGGTGCAGAGGGCGGTAGGCGAAGGCGTCGTGGAACAGGTCCTGCCGCAGCCCGCGCAGCGCGTTCACGGCCAGCCGGTACTCGGGGCTGCGCCCCTCGTGCGGGCCGAACGCGCCGTCCGGCGTCGTCTGCGTGTGCGTCGTCTCGGTCACGCTGAAAACGGTAGGCGCCGGCGGCGTCGCGGTCGTCCCCAGTGAGGGGGGTCCTTCGGCCTCCCTCTCAGGTACTACGGGTACGCCCGAGCCCGTCCGTGTCCGCCCGCCCGCATCCGCCCCTTGCTCAGTACCCGGAGGGACGCACCAGTCCCGACTCGTAGGCGAACACCGCCGCCTGGGTGCGGTCCCTCAGGCCCAGCTTCACCAGGATGCGCCCGACGTGCGTCTTCACGGTCTGCTCGGCGACGACGAGATGCTCGGCGATCTCCGCGTTCGACAGGCCGTGCGCGATCAGCGTCAGCACCTCCGTCTCCCGCTCGGTCAGGTCGCCGACCCGCTCCTTCAGCGGGGCGCGGGGTCTGTCGTTCATCCGGGAGAACTCGGCGATCAGCTTGCGGGTGATCGCCGGCGCCAGCAGGGCGTCACCGGCCGCGACCACCCGCACGGCCTCCGCCAGCTGGTCGGCGGAGGCGTCCTTCAGCAGAAAGCCGGAGGCTCCGGCGCACAGTGCGTCGTACACGTACTCGTCGAGGTCGAAGGTGGTGAGCACCAGGACCCTGGTCCCGGGCGTCTCGGTGGTGACGCGGCGGGTGGCCTCGATGCCGCTGAGCTCGGGCATGCGGATGTCCATCAGGACGACGTCCGGGGTGAGTTCGGCGACCTTGGCGACGGCGTCCAGACCGTGCACGGCCTGGCCGACCACCTCGATGTCCGGCTGGGTGTTGAGCAGCACGGTGAAGCCCTGCCGGACCATCTGCTGGTCGTCGGCGATGAGTACGCGGATGCTGCCGCTCGTCATGGGTGGTCTTCTCCTGTCGAGTGTGGTGAACCGGGAGCGCGCGGTCCGGGAGCCGGCGGGCCCGGCGGGTCCTCGGGGGCCCGGGGCACGTCCGGTGGTTCGACGTCGACGACGGGTGCGGCGTCCAGGGCGGTGAAGTCGGTGTGCAGGACGGGCAGGGCGCGCGCGTCGGACGCGGTGGTGAGCGGGGCGGTGCCGTCGCGGGGCAGGAAGGCCGACACCGCGAAGCCGCCGTGCAGTGTCCTGGCGGCGGTGACGTGGCCGCCCAGCATCGCCGCCCGCTCGCGCATCCCGAGCAGCCCGTGCCCGGCGCCCGGGGACGGCGGTACGGGGTGCCGCGGACGGGAGTTGACCACGGTCAGGAACAGGCCGTCGGGGATGTGGGTGACCTCCACGCGGACCGCCGAGCCCGGGGCGTGCCGCAGGGCGTTGCTGAGCGCCTCCTGGACGATGCGGTACGCCGACAGCTCCACGCCGGGCGGGTACGGCTGAGGCTCCCGCCGGGTGTCCTCGACGTCCAGGGCGACCGTGAGTCCGGCGGTGCGGGTGTTCTCGACGAGGGCGTCCAGGCGGTCGAGGGTGGGCTGCGGGGCCTGCGGCGCGGCCCGTCCGCCGGACTCGCCGAGGCCGTAGGGGTCCTCGGGGTTCTCCGAGCGCAGCACGCCGAGCACCCGTCTCAGTTCGGCCAGTGCCTCCAGGGCGTTCTGCCGGATGCCGGCGAGGTTCTCCTTCAGTTCCTCGGAGGGGTCCTCCGTCAGATGCGGGGCCACTTGCGCCTGGATGGAGATGACCGACATGTGATGGGCGACCACGTCGTGCAGCTCGCGGGCGATGCGGCTGCGTTCCTCCAGCAGGGTGCGGCGGGCCCGTTCCTCGGCGGTGAGCGTGGTCTGCTGCAGCAGTTCCGCGCGGGCCACACGGCGGCCGCGCAGTGCGGTGCCCAGCACCACCACGACCGCGGACAGAACCACGCCGAGCACGCCGGTGGACGCGTAGTTCGCCGCCCCCCACAGGCCCTGGAGGGCGTAGGTGACCAGCACGGTCAACCCCAGCGCCTCCGCGGCGACGCGGGTGCGGACCCGAAGGGAGAGCAGCAGCAGGACGAACAGGTGGGCGACGATCCCGGCGGCGGTCCACGGCCACTGGAAGTCCTTCGCCCGCCCGGACAACAACGGGCCGTGGACCGCGATCGCTCCCAGCAGCATGGCCGCCATCGACAGCCACCACGCCGGAATGGGCCGCCACAGGGCCAGCGCCATCGCACCACCCTGGCCGAGCGCGATCAGGAACGCCGTCCCGGAGCCCACATGACCGTTGTCCTGGAGCTGCGCCATGGCACCGATCAGGACGCCGAGCGCGGCCACCCACACGATCCCGTGCGGCAGCCAGCGCAGCCACACCGAGGCAGGCAGCGGATCGGCCCGTACCGTCCACAGGTCGTCACGCAGCACCCGCAGCCCTCGCCGGACGGGGCTCCCCCTTCGCATCACACGTCCACCCTAGGGCCGGACGTGGGAGCCGTCCCGGGGCGACGGGAGCGCACCACCAGGGAGCGGCGCCGGCCGCCGCCCTGCTCGAATCCGCGGAACGCCGCCCAGCACACGGTCAGGACCAGCGCGAACACCGGGAGCCAGGCGAGCCGGGCTGCCACCCAGCCCAGGCCGTCGGGAAGGGTGTGCAAGCCGGGGAGGCGGCCCGCGAGCAGGCCCGTGGCCGTGGTCGCCATCAGCGCCGTCTGGTGCCACAGGAAGATCGTCATCGCGGAGAGGTTGACCAGGGCCACGGCCGCCCAGGCGAGCGGACGCCGCATCGCACGGCCCAGCCGCTCGCGCACCAGCAGCGCCAGACCGCACTGGGCCAGCCCGAAGGTGACGGCGGCCAGGGTCGGCGGGTCGAGGTTGGAGACCGTGGCGCCCGGGACGCCGACCATCGACGCCGGATAGCCCGCCCAGGCGACGAGGCCCGCGGTGGCCGCCGCCCCGCCGGTCAGCAGGAGCCAGCCGGCGCGGCGGCGCCGGAGTTCACCACGGGTCCAGGCCGCGCCGAGGGTGTACGGCACGAGCCAGCCGGCGGGCAGGTTCACCCAGCCGAGCCAGCCGGGCGCGCCGAGGCCGAAACGGAGAAGGTCCACATGCAGAACGACCACCAAAGGCCACAGCGGGTTGAGCCGGGTCAGCAGCGGGGTCGCCGCCGTCAGTACGGCGAAGACCAGGAGGAACCACATGGGGGACAGGGCCAGCTTGACGAGGGTGCGCACCGTGCCCGGGTCCGCGCCGGTCAGGAGGAGGGCGACCGCGGCGGCCGTCCAGAGGGTCAGGACGGCGGCGACCGGTTTGAACAGGCGGGACAGGCGGGCGCGGAGCCATTGCCGATAGCCGGTGCCCCGGGCGCGCGCCGAGGCGTATCCCCGGGTCGCCACGTGCCCGCCGACCAGGAAGAACACGGCGAGGGTCTGGAAGACCCAGGAGATGGGGGCCAGCCAGGGCATGTGCTGGAGGGGACTGGCGGTGTGGAGTGCGCGGTGCGCTCCGCCGCCGGTGTCCGCGACCAGTGCCGTGACCAGCCAGTGGCCCAGGACCACGCCGAGGATCGCCAGCGCCCGCAGCGCGTCCACGGCCCGGTCCCGGTGCGCGGGAGTGGCGGTGTCGATGTGCCGGGCCGCCGCTCGTACACGGGTCAGCACGTCAGTCACCCGGCACCTCCTTCGTGGCGCCCAGGACGATCCGGGCCAGGTTGGTCAGGGATCGGGAGCCGGGGGTGAAGTAGGCGCTGTGACCGCCCTGTCCGGCCGGGAAGGTACGGGCGCCGAAGGCCGGAGCCATGGGGTCGGTGCCGAAGCCGACGGTCGTACCGAAGAGATCCGCATGGACGTGCGGGACGTGCGCCACCCAGTCGTCGGCGCCTCGGGCCGCCCAGACCCGGGCCCGGGTGTGCAGCGCCCGCACGGAGTCGGCGCCGGTGCCGGGGCTGCCGAGGAGGGCGATGTCGTTCACGTCCAGGCCGGCGGCGGCTCGTCCGCACACCACCGAGCCGTAGGAGTGGCACACCAGCGTGATGTGCGGGCCGCGGCCCGTCACGCCCCGCAGGTCATGGATGAACTGCCGCAGGTGCGGGGCGGCCTGCTCGGCACGGCCCGTGGTGAGGACCGTGGTGCTGATCGTGCCCGGCGTCTCGTAGCCGAGCCAGGCGACGACCGCCGTGCGCGTCGCGGCGGGGGCCTCGCGGGTCAGCTCGCGGGAGAGCGCCGACGCGCCCGCCCGGAAGCGGTCGTAGGTGTCCAGCGAGGTGTCCGAGCCGGGGACGAGGACCGCCACGCGGTCGGCGTGCGCCAGGTCGCCGATCACCTCCACGGCACGGCCCGAGCCGCGTCCGTCGAAGGAGAGCAGCCGGTGCGAGGGGGCCGCCAGCTCCCGGTCCACGGCCGCGCGGTGCGCGTCCCCGTGCGCCGCGGCCATGCGGGCCGCCTGCTCGGCGTTCGCGCGGTTGGCCGTGTAGACCGCGCCCAGGCCGGCCCGCGTCGGGGCGGCGAGGACGGCGGGGGCCGGGGCGGGGATCCGGGGGCGGGCCGCGGCCGAGAGCGGCACCACCACGGCGGCGGCGACGAGGACCGCGAGGAAGACACGGAGGACACGGAGGGCACGGAGCCCCCGGCGCCACCGCCGGGCGGAACCCGGGGCAGGGTCAAGAGCCCGGCCCGCGGAACCGTCCCCGCGCTCCCAGGCCTTCAGCGCCGACGGCTCCTGCTCCCGCTCTTCCCCCTGCTCCCCCTCCAGCGCCTGATCCCGCTCCTGCTCCTGCTCCTGCCCGACGACGGTCGTCCGCCCAAGCCCCATGGCCCGTCTCCCCCTCCGCTCCGCCCGCCCGTCGGGCTCGTCCAGAGGGGAAATTACGGATCCGGCCGCGTCGTCCGCGTCCCGCCCGAGAGCTGTTTGGCGCCGTAGCTCTCAGGTACTACGGGTCTGACACCCAGGGGTTCGGCGGCTCACCACGCCAGCTGCGCGATCTCCTCCGCCACCACCGCGCACGCGTCCGCCGCCGGGTCGATCAGGGGGAAGTGGCCGACGTCCTCCAGCAAGGTCAGCCCGACCACCTCGCCGGCCTTGGCCGCCGCCTCCGTGTACGACTCGGCCACCGCCTGTGGAACGTCAACGTCCGCACGCCCCTGCACCAGCGTCGTCGCGATACCCGTCGGCAGCAGCAGGGCCGGGTCGGCATACGGCCGCCGTACGTCGAACTCATCGGCGCCGCCCAGCAGTTGCAGGGCCGCACCACCGCACACGTTCAGCTTCCCGGCGACCGCGAAGTCCGCGATCGGGGCGAGCGCCACCACGCCTCGCAGCGGCGCGGGCCGGTCGGTGCGCCAGGGCGCGTCGGCGGGCAGGACGTGCCGGGCCGCCGCCCAGAGCGCCAGGTGGCCGCCCGCGGAGTGGCCGGTGATCACCGTACGCCGCGTGTCGGCCTGCGGCAGCACCTCCCGTACGAGCGCGGGCAGGGCGTCCAGCGCGGCCGCCACGTCGTCGAACGTCTCCGGCCAGCGGCCCGCGACCGCGGTCTCCTCCTCGCCGTCCGGGCCGGCACCGCCACGCCGGTACTCGACGTTGGCCACGGCGAAGCCCCGGCGGGCCAGGAAGGCCGCGAACGGGGTGATGTGCCGGCGGTCGTACGGTGCCCGCCAAGCTCCGCCGTGGAGGACGACGACCAGCGGGGACGGGGCGGGTTCGGTGGTGCGCGGGGCGTAGAAGTCGATCACCTGGTCGGGGTGGTCGCCGTACGCGGCGGTGCCGTCGGGGTCCACGGGCGCGTGCGAGAAGGCGGACTCCTCTTCGGCGGCGGCTCTGGCTGCGGCGGCGGCGTCGTCCGGCATGCTCCAACCTCTCAGGGACGTAACGGGGTTCGGCGGACCAGGTGAGATGGCGGTGACGGTATCAGGACGGTGACGTGGGTGTTCGGCCGTGGGGGTGCCGCTGCCTCGGCGGCACCCCCACGCGCCTTCACGTCTTCACGCCTTCACACCGTCACGCGGTCACGCGGTCACGCGGTCACGCGGTCACGCGGTCACGCGGTCACGCCGAGTCCAGCACCTCCCCCAGCACCCGAGCCGCCCTCTCCGCGTCCCCGAAGCCCACGTACAGCGGGGTGAAGCCGAACCGGAGCACGTCCGGGTGTCGGAAGTCGCCCACCACCCCCCGCTCGATCAGGCGCTTCATCACCTCGCCCGCGTTCGGGCAGCGCAGCGCCACCTGACTGCCGCGCTCCGCGTGCGCCCGCGGGGTCAGGGACTCGACGAGACCCTCCGGGACGTACGCCCCGACGCACTCGAGGAAGAAGTCCGTCAGCGCGAGGGACTTGGCGCGGACCGCCGTCACCGTCACGCCCTCCCAGACCTCCAGCGCCGCCTCCAGGGCGAGCATGGAGAGAATGTCCGGGGTGCCGACCCGGCCGCGGAGCGCGCCCTCCGCCGGTTCGTAGGACGGCCGCATCCCGAAGGGCTCCACGTGCGAGTTCCAGCCCGGCAGCGGGGAGTCGAAGCGGTCCTGAAGGCCGCGGCGGACGTAGAGGTACGCCGGTGAACCCGGGCCCCCGTTGAGGTACTTGTAGGTGCAGCCCACCGCGAGGTCGACCCCGTGCTCGTCCAGCCCCACCGGCAGCGCGCCCGCCGTATGGCACAGGTCCCACACCGACACGGCGCCCGCCGCCCGCACCGCCGCCGTGAGCGACGGCAGGTCGTGCAGCCGGCCGGTGCGGTAGTCGGCGTGGTTGAGCAGCACGGCCGCCGTGCGGTCGCTCACCGCGTCCGGTACCTCGGCGGGCGTCACCGGGCGCAGCGCGCACCCCGTCATCCGGGCCGCCGACTCGGCGATGTATCCGTCCGTGGGGAACGTCGTCGCGTCCACCAGGATCTCGTCCCGGCCCTCGCCCGCGAGCCGTACGGCGCCCACGAGTGCCTTGAAGACGTTG